>NZ_JAUBOX010000018.1:0-116380 GCF_036700445.1 Microcoleus sp. T3_B1 | reverse complement strand
CTTCTGCCTCCTGCCTCCTGCCTCCTGCCTCAAAACTCCAATTTCTAGCGGAGGGCTGCAAAGGTGAGATGCTCCCATTGGTATAATTAACATTTATAAATTCACAGTTTGCACAATCCTCAACAAACGGGTAGGAACGGGTTTAGCCATAACATTATTCAACAGTACCAACAAATTAATACAAACCCGTTCCTACTCCCCGATCAAATCCTTTACTAACATTAGTGCCTGATATCAGTATAAACTCATATCAGGCACTATCTGCAATCCGATCGCAACTTGAGTCTTTTTTATCGGATAACGGCTAAAGCACCGGCGCCAGCAGCAGCAGCGGCCGAGGAAAGAGCGGTGAAAAACAGCCACCAAGAGGCAACTTCTGCTGCTTTCCGGGTTTCTTCGGCTTGTTTTTCGGCTTGCAGTTTGATGCTTTCGAGGCGAAGCTGTGCCTCTTGCTGCAAGCGTTCTGCTCTTTGCAAGACGGTGTTGCGGCTTCTTTCAATTTGGTCGATCAAGCGGTTGGCATCTGCTTCGGAAATGTCCTCGCGAGAACTCATTAATGCTACTAAAGTATCGCGGTTGAAATGACCCAGCCGATCGCGCAAAGCATCAAATCCGGCTTGCGGATCGTCAAATAACTTCCGCACGTCCCGCGTAATGCCTTCGTAGTTGAGTTCAGGGCGATCGAGCGAATTGAGGTAATCCCGAATTTTTCCGAGAATCCCGTCAATTACCGACTGAATACCCTCCTGTATTTTCTGAATTTGGAGTGCGAACTCATCGCGCACCGACAAAATTCCATCGACAATGCGATTGGCTTCTGCTTCAGAAATATCCGGCCGCTGAGACAGCAGAGAAACCACTGTAGCTCGATCGATGTGTGACAAGCGCTCGCCCAAACTGTAAGCGCCGACTTTCG
Source organism: Microcoleus sp. T3_B1 (assembly GCF_036700445.1). Lineage (NCBI taxonomy): Bacteria > Bacillati > Cyanobacteriota > Cyanophyceae > Oscillatoriales > Microcoleaceae > Microcoleus > Microcoleus sp. T3_B1. Next base: position 115,464 of record NZ_JAUBOX010000018.1, on the reverse strand, counting down.
GGTCATGCAGCAGCAGTTGCAAGTCGCGCTTGATGGCTTCTGGATTTAATTCATCCTTGCCCGTATTACGCAAATAATCTTCTAAAACACCCTGAAAATCCTGCACTTGGCTTTGCACCCGTTTTGCCAAACGGCGCGGCGCTTTCACAATCGAGCCAAGGGTTTCCTGCACTTGGTCGATAATTTGATTGACTTGTTCCTCGCTCAAATCTTGTCTCTGAGAAAGCAGTTTTACCAAAGTATCGCGATCGACTTGAGACAGGCGGCCGCGCAGCGCTAAAGCTCCTTCTTTGGGATTTTCCAGCAGTTTTGTCAAATCCCGCTTAATCCCTTCAGGATTGAGTTCTGATTTGCCAGTATTGCGAAGGTAATCTGCAAGGGCGGTGGTGGTTTGGTCGTACTGATCCTTAGCTTTTTCTGCCAACTTTTGCGGCGTATGTACCGCGCTGTGCCAATTTTCTTCGGCGCTGTCGAGAAGCTGATTTACTTGGTCTTCGCTGAGGTCTTTCCGCTGAGATAGCAATTTTACCAAAGTTTGGCGATCGAACTTAGAAGCTCTAGCTCTCAGGGCCCACATTCCCGCTTCCGGGTTGTCCAGCAGCGTTTTGAAATCGCGCTTGATGCCTTCGGGATTGAGTTCTTCTTTGCCCGTAGACTTCAAGTATTCTTGCACTCTTTGCCACTGGTTGTCTAGTCGGGCTTGCGCTGCTTCTTGCAGACCTTTAGAATCTGCTAAAACTACATCTCGCGTCCTTTCCAACTCTTGAACAATCTGTTCTACTTCCTGGAATCCGAAGTTTTCGCGGCCTCGGAGAATTTGCACGAAACTGTCGCGGGTGTAAGGAGACAGGCGATCGCGCAACTGTTCGTAACTAGCGTCGGAATCCTCTAAGATTTTTTTGAAATCCCTCCCGATACCTGCTGCTGTCAGTTCCTCTTTCGGCGTCAACTTCAAATAAGTTTCTAGCCGCCACTGCAAATCGCGAGCTTTTTCTTGCTCCTCGGCAAAGATTACGGTTTGTAAAACGCGCTGTCTAATTGCTTCTAATTCCTGGGAAATTTGTTTAATTTTGTCTTGGGTAAAAACACCTCTACTTGCCAAGATTTCCGCAAAATTTGCCTGTTTGAGTTTTTCTAATTCGCGGCGCACAGTTCCCGGATCTGCTGTAGGATCGTAGAGAACGTCCCGAAATTCGCGCTCGATGGCTTGGGGGTTCATCTGCCACGAATAAGTGTTGAGTAGGTAGTTTTCTACGTCGGCACGAATTGGGCTGTAAGTTACGGGTTCGCCTTTGACTTGAGCGGTAATTTTATCAGTTTGCTGGGTAACTTTGTCTTTAGCTTCTTTGAGCTGACCGACTACTTTTTCAAGATCCAAGTCAGAAATATCCGTGCGACCCAATACTATTCCCATTAAAGCATTGACTGCCATTGTGGTTGCTTGGGACATCATGTTCGGGCTTTGTCCAGAATTTTGACCGCCCAGACTGCTGAGGGCTTTTTCTACCCTACTTGCCAATTTATCTGAGACTAAATCTCCAGATTTTGCAGATTTGAGATAGTCTACTAATTGCGCGATACCGTCTGATTGCTGCCCTTGTTTCCCTACTTGTTTCCAAGCATCTTGGAGTTGGTCTACAATGCGGTTTACGTCGCGTTTTGATAAGTCCGATCGCGAACTTACTAAATCTACGAGAGTTTGCCGATCGAGATTCGGCAAATTTTCGGCTGCAATGGTTTTTAGTTGCGGATCGTTGAGCAATTTTTCAAACTCGCTACGCATCCCTTTGATGTCTAATTCCGGCGGTTTCAGGCTTTGGATGTAGTCTTCGACGTTTTCGCGCAAGCTTGTGGGGTCGATCGCGCTACCGAGTTCATGGCCCACTGCTGCTGCTGCTGCTTTGGCTGTGGCGACTACTTGGTTGCTGGCTGCTTTTGCGCCGATAGCCGAGGCTGCGGTGCCGACAATGGCTTGAAAGCCTGCTGTGGCGCTGTTGACGACGGAACCGATCAAGGAACCGACGGTGGTGGAACTCACCCAAACAAGCATTGAGAAATAGGTTGCCCACACGACTAAACCGACGATCGCACCTAAACCGGGACTGCTAATCAAGCTGAGCTTAACTGCAAGCAAGCAAGCAAAGAATAGGGCGATGGTGACGGTAATCAGCGTCCAAGTGCCTACTTTTCTGCCGATGTGGCGGACTGGGGAACTGCCGCTATCCGACTGGTGGTCGTCGTCGTGGGATTGTCCCATGTACGAAAGACCCGCGGCTACTGATAAATTTGTTAGCAAAAGTTGGAAAGCGCAGGCGAGTACCACTCCAGCTATCAAGGCGATGAAAAATTGCGGCCCGGAATAAAGGAGTGCTGCGTCTTCTGCTGTGTTTGTAGTAGTCTGCTCTACTGGCACTTGGGCCAGCCAGAACCCGATGTTATACAGTTGTGGATTTATTGGCAAATTTTGATACATAGTATATTCCTCGTTAAGGAGTGGGTGCGCGCGCTCATTGGCGCAAGTTAACCAATGTATAGTTTTAGACTCATGCCCCCAATGGCAAGCATCGCCTTATTGACGAGCTAAAGCATCCCCCTACAGTCGGAAGTGTAGAAATATGTCTGCGGCCGGCTATCACTTTAGGAATATTTGTGGTATGTAAGTCTGATTAAAATAATCGCAGAGGAGAATCTGTGGTCGATCGATATTAAGAGTTGGTACACAAGCCCAGACAAATTGTTCAAAATTCATCAACCAATGCCATAGCAAATTAGCTTTGAAGGGATTCGATAGTGCAGCGAGAAAGTCATGCAATTATTATTGGCGGCAGTTTAGCAGGACTGTTGGCCTCTAGAGTATTAGCCAAACACTTTGACCGAGTAAGTATTGTTGAAAGAGATTTTTTTCCAGAAAAACCCGCACCTCGCCCCGGTATTCCTCAATCCCGTCACCTTCACATCCTTTTAAATCGGGGGAGAATCATCCTAGAAGAGTTTTTTCCCGGCTTAGAAAACGAACTGGTAGCTGCTGGTGCTCCTAGTTTAGATCCGAGGTCGATCGGGTGGTTTAGTCCGGCAGGTTGGGCCCCGCACTTTAGCCCGGATCTAAATGATTTAATTTTGTTCAGTCGGGATTTACTTGATTGGCAAATTCGCCGCCGCTTGGCTGAAAATACGAACGTGCATTTCCTCCAAGGAGGTACAGTAACGGGGTTGCTGGCGAATGCCTCACGCGCGGAAGTTGCTGGCGTGTCGGTGCGTTTTCGCGATCGCCACAACCCTGGTAACATCCATGCAGAGAATTTGAAGGCAGATTTGGTAGTCGATGCTAGTGGCAAAGTTTCCAAAACACCTAAATGGTTGAAAAGTTTGGGCTATGAACCTCCGCAAGAAACCGTTATCAATGCTTTTGTCGGCTATGCCAGCCGCATCTATAAATGCAGCGGTAAATTGTCAGACACAGCGCCAGTATTTGTGTCACTAGGGCCGCCATTTCGCACCCGTGGCGGTGCAATTTTTCCGATCGAAGGCAATCGCTGGCTGGTGAGTCTCAACGGGGGCGATCGCGATTATCCCCCCACAGACGAAGCAGGCTTTCTAGAATTTGCCCGCACTTTGCCAACCCCGACAATTTATGATGCAATTAAAGACGCAGAAGCAATAACACCTATTTATAGTTATCGAGGTACAGAAAATCGTTGGCGCCACTACGAGCGCCTCCGTCGTTCTCCTGAAAACTTAATAATTATCGGTCATGCAGTTTGCGCTTTTAACCCGATATACGGACACGGAATAACGGTTGCTGCACTGGATGCTCAGATGTTAGATGAATGCCTCCAAAAGCAGCGGCAGCGCTATCTGCAAGGCAATTTAAAAGGTTTCTCTCGACAATTTCAACAAAAATTAGCAAAATTACATACAATTCCTTGGACATTTGCCATCAGTCAGGACTCTCGCTATCGGGGAAGTGAAGGTGCAAAACTAAACCTCGCTACGCGGCTGACAATTGATTACATGGATTTGGTGTTAAAAGTGCTAGTCGGAGATGCTAAAGTTTGTCAAGCATTTGTGGAAGTTGTGCACATGATTGAGTCGCCGGCTGTACTTTTTTCTCCCAGTATTGCGCTTAAGGCGATCGGGCAATTACTCACCGTTCGGCAGAAGGCAGAATTAATATAAATAGTTTATACAGAATCAGGTTAGTTTTGCCAATTATATTTTATGAGCGCCGATGAAAGGAGATCAACGCAGATGAAATCCTATTCATCTGCGTTGATTTAACCTGATATGATTTCCGCTAGAACCTGCATGATAAAAAGGATGACTTTTGCGACTGCGGTTTTCTGGTATTTCACGTAATTAAGAGGGGTAAAATCAGATTTAGTACCGCAATTGTCGGTTTTTGAAATAAATCTAATGAATGGATTTCAAAAAATGTTTGTAGTCACCACTTACCCACAGGACTCAATAAACCAGTTTTTTTCCCCCTATCCCTCGCGCTTCACGCTATATAGTCGTAAAAAAAATCGGTTTCTGCCGCCTAAACTAATATAGACTTGTGCAATTCTCACTTACCAGCCAAACAATCTAATTGTTGTTGCATTTGGGCGGTAACTCGATCGAAACAAGCATCAACATAATCGCGATCGCGCGCCGCCTCCGAACCGTACCTCTCAAATACAATCGGTTCGCACACGCGAGTCCGAATTTGCACGGGTAAAGGCAAGTTTGGCAAAGGCCCAATACTCAATCCCCAAGGCAATCCCAAATACACCGGAAATACCACCGGATCGATGCCAAATAGCCACGGCATCCCCAATTCATGCAATTGCTTAACTTGTTCGTACAAATCTGCCAAAACTATCAAAGTATCGTGTGCACCGTGCGATACAATCGGTACAATTGGTGCTTCTTCTCGCAATGCTAATTTGATAAATCCCTTACGTCCCGCAAAGTAGATTTTATCGCGCAAATGGTGGGGGCGAAAAACATCTTGGGCGCCGCCCGGATAGACGAGAACTGCGGCATTTTTTCGCAAAGCTGCGATCGCCATTTTTGGATGTGCCTGGAGGGCACCACACTCAACCCCCATACTAGCAATCTCTGGGGAAACCTTCCATACCGTGGGGTGCATCAATCCGTAGGCCAAGCGTTCCGTGCCGTACCTGCGGAACCATTCGTATAGGAACATAAACATATCGGGAGCGGCGAGTCCCCCGTTGTGAGAACCGACAACAAGCATTTTTCCGCTCGCGGGTACGTGGTGCCAGCCGTCGCTTTGTACGCGAAAATAGTAGCGGTACAGCCATTCCCAGAAGGGCAACAAAAGCTGAATGAAGTCGGGATTGCGATCGTCTAATGATAGACCGTCAAAGGGATAGTTAGAGGATTTTCCGTCTTTTTTGTTAGTAGTTTTTGTCACTGCAAAAATATTTAACGCTTTGGTCATTATATAGCAGAAGGAAGAAAGCTTTAACTCTCGAATAGAGAAGGCTTTGGTTATTTGGGAAAGAAGGAAGAAGGGAGGAGATTAGTTGGGCTTTTCCTCTCCTTGTGCCTGCGCTAATCCCGATCGCCCTCCCAAAACAAGATTTTTCCTATCATTAATATGCTCCCATTACGAGGGAATATACCGCATTAGTTTTAGCAATTGAAAACCTCCTAAACATCGAGCGCGGTTGCTATAGCAATATAATTAAATACGGTTCAGATAAGACTGATCCCCCCTAGCCAAGAGGGCGGGCACGGGGAGTAGGGGTCGCACCGCCCCTACAAAGGGGGGGACAAGAAGTTGCTCTTGCGTCCCCCTTCTTAAGGGGGATTTAGGGGGATCTCCGGGGAATTAACAGTGTTAACTGAACTGTATTGCAATATAATTAAATCAGAATTGGCGCAAATATTTGGTTTCTGATTTGAGCGGGCTGGTTTTGTTCCGAGGTTTTGTGCTGCTTGTCTCCACAGGAACAAAACCGTTTGGAAACAGCTACAGCAACTGTCGCTGATCCCGCGGCGGCTTTAGCCACAAAAACACAAGTGTGCCTCAAGCCGATAAATTGCCGTTTTGGAAGATTTTATCAAATTGACGCCAGCCATCGGGTCAAGGCTAGCGATTTGCGCTGTTGGCCACAATTTTAAGTAAGGTACGATCGACAGTGGAGTTATGTCAGCGCGATCGAAGAACTGTATCCGGCTTGTGACACCTCACTACGACGATGGGGTCGATCGCGCCCATCGCCTGTCAATCTGAATATTGGAGCATCTCAACCACAATCTCGCTCTCGAATCTGCCAAGAATTCACATGAAATGTAGCCCCATATTACTCAACTGCAACAACTGACAGCTAAATGGTTTAACGAACACAACAAATGACTTGCAGTCCTAGTAAACAGTCCGGCATTTAAACACTTAACTGTTTACTTTTCCCCTCTGCCATTCCCCGACTCGGACACTCTCGCCTTCTCCCTCCCCCACTGTGGCATAATGAGCCATTTATAGGCGTAGCAGCTTTATGTGTCTTCGCTCAACTCACCAAACATTAAATTATATAAATTAAACTTGACTTGCGGTCATAAAAAAGTTATACCAAGCTTTTTTGTGGAAGACAAATCGATTTTTTTGCTATATTGACCTGCAATTAAGATAATGATTGTGGTTAAGTGAGGAGTTGAACGGATGAAAAACTTGAATTGCTGGAATAAGCCCGCTGCATTGCTGGGCGCGATCGCGATCGTAGCCGGAAGTTTGCAGGCCAATGCCATCGGTGTTGCCGCCCCATCAACATCCACTCTCAGTCAAGATGCGGAAAATATTTCCTTTGAAGATAGCGCCACCTTTCAAATAGCCCAGGCTGGCAACCTTTGTCGCAAAGTCACCCCCAAAGAAGGTTTGACCGTTCGCCAGAACCCAGACCCCAAATCCCCTAGAGTTGGCGGGGTACCACTTAATACTCAGGTAATGCTCTCCCAAGGCGCTACTTCTGTTAAAGCCGCCGACGGTCGCCTCTGGATTCAAATTACCGCTCCCGTCACAGGGTATGTGGCTAGCGGATATCCCAACAACGAGGCTAATTTAGGTTCGTGCACGACAGCCAGCACCACAATTAGTCAAACTCCTTCCCCAAGGCCGGCAGCGACACCAGCACCGGCACCAGCACCAGCACCGGCACCAGCACCAGCACCAGCACCAGCACCAGCACCAGCACCAGCACCAGCACCAGCACCGGCACCAGCACCGGCACCAGCACCAGCACCAGCACCAGCACCAGCACCAGCACCAGCACCAGCACCAGCACCAGCACCAGCACCAGCACCTGCGCCAGCACCTGCGCCAGCACCTGCGCCTGCGCCAGCACCAGCACCTGCAACGGGCCCCGTAAGTCTGTGCCGGCAAGTAGAACCTCGCGTAGCGCCGAGGGGTCTAGCTATCCGCACTGAGCCTTCAAGGACTGCTGCGGTTAAAGGCGGTGTACCTGCTAACGGTCAAGTAACGCTTGTACCGAATTTCCAGTTAGTGAAAGATAAGAATGGAGAAAACCGCAATTGGGTTGAGATTTCAGCCCCTGTGGCCGGATTCATCTCCGCTGGAAATTTGATCATGTGCAAGTAAACTTCTGAGTTCGATCGCTCTTTTTGACTAAAAGAGCGATCGACACCCAAAATAGTTTTAAGATTGTCGCGCAGCCAGGGAACAACGCGGAACCCAGATTGCTTCGATGACTTACCCAGGAATAACTTATTTCAGCAGGCAGCCAGCGGTAGCGAATCTTTCTGGGCCTCTGTTTTTCATCATCGGTTGCGTAAAGTCCTAGCTTCCTTCCTCGCAACGTATCCGGGGTGAAAGAATTTAAGCAAAAAGCCGATCGACCTTTCTACTGACAGCGGCCGCTTGCCCAATTTTGGTGTCCGCGATTTGGTTGACACTTCGATTGTCGGCCAATCCACATAATTTCCCACTTATTTTGCCTGAGTCTGAGTTCGATGCGGTGTCGCATTGCAGCAACAGAATCGTCAGCTAAACCGATAACTGTATGCACAATTACTGCTGTTTCTCCCGTGGGATATTCAACCGAAATTTGGTCGCTTTTTCGGCCTTCAGATTCTGTGTCGAGAATAAAGAGTTTTGCGGCGATATCTTTGGGGTTGGAGACGGTAATTTTGCGATCGGCAAGGAACTGTTTAGCGTTAAGTGCTTCGTAGTTCGATCGGGCGGCGGGCTGCCCCATTGCTGCGATGGGAATTTGGGTGCAGGCGAAAATAGCTGGGAAAAAGAGCGATCGCTTGAGAGTTGATTAGTTCATTAGGCTTCAGATTGTGCCAGAAACTTTTGTCTTCGAGATGCGAAAGCCGCCAAATCTGCCTCGGTGAATTGAGTTTGCTGCCATGAGGGACGCGACATTAGTCGATCGCACCAAGCTTGAATTTTTGGATAACCGTCTATGGATACACCAACCTGCGACGACAGCAAAGGCACGACGGTACCGGCAGTACACTCGGCAAACGTCACATTGTTGCTACCGAAAAAAGGGCGATCGTCCAACAAACCTTCAAAAAATGCCAGCACAGTATTGACTTTTTCCTTCGCCTTTCTTATTGCTTGAGGTTCAGGATTTCCCCAGCCCATTTTTTCGCTGATGAGGGGGGAAAGGGCCGGCCCAAGTTCGTTAATCGTGACCAATTCTACCATTTTCACAACTGCCAAATCTTGCGGTTCTTTCGGGAGCATTGCCGGTTCGGGATACTTCGTTTCTAGATAGTCAAGAATTGCCAGAGACTCGAAGACGGTGAAGCCATCATCGACCAAAACAGGGATGCGGTGAAAAGGATTGATTGCCACAAATTCCGACTGCAAGTGATCGCCGTCCAAGTGGATTTCTATTAATTCAAAATCGAGGTTTTTTTCTAAAAGGGCGACCCACACGCGGCGGGAGTTGGTGGAAATGGGAGTGTGATAAAGTTTCATAGCTGGTGGGGGTAATTATTGAAAGGTAATATAGCAATCCTCGCATCAGTTTCAATAACTGGTTAACTGGTTCCCAGGCAGAGCCTGGGAACCGATGTCCAGAGGCTCTGCCTCGGCCCAGACTATGGAGGCAGAGCCTCCGGATATGCGTTACCAGGCAGAGCCTGGTAACGAGTATAAAAACTAAATTAAAATTCCCTTAATTCCTTAATATCTGCCGAATTTCGCTGCTGCTAATTGTGATGGTGGCTGACATTTGCCTTATCTCTGCTCACTTTACGATTAATCAGTATATCATCCCACCAACTTCTAAAGCTCCTTTTATTGGCGGATTATTGGCTCATATTGACTTCCTGACGCACAGACGAGGTAATCGCCTCTACTAGAAATAATCGCTCACTAAGTGACAAATTCCTGGTTAATTCTACCAATTCTTGAAACGATATTTTTTTGGATATTTCTGAAAATTTATCATTCTGAGCTGGCGAAGAAACCTCACCATAACTTAAAGTTTTGACTGAAGTATTCTGAGCTAAAGTTGTCGTCATGTCTGCGTGGAGAAGCTCTAAAAATTTAATATCGTTCCCTAGATCGGCAGCCTCATCCTCATCTACATCTTCAATTACTTGCAAACGTTCTTTATAGGCATTGATTTGATGTTCAATGGCTTCTATAATAAACCTTAAATCTTTAAATGATAAATTCATGATACTTGCCTTGGTAAGAATAAATACTCATTGGCCGACTTGAGTTGAAAATACCCAAAAGATTATTTTTTCCGATGCAGGTAATTTGATATAAAAAACTAATCAAATATACTATTAATTATATTAGGAGGTTGGGTTTATCTACTTACACCCAACCTCCTCTTAACTTATTCTATTTTACAGAAAAATGTGCCTATGAGGTGAAGTGCCTCTTTGTATTTTTCTAGAGTCATCGGTCTACTGGGCTGGAATAACCAATGACCGTCCCGGTCATTCACTAATTCCAGTTCTGGTGGAATGTCAGTGCCGAGGTCTAATTTATACCAATTTTTTCCTGAGCCTGGACTCTCAAAGGTTGATATTCCTTCTGACCGAGACATTCCTCCTGACAACCTTCCTTCTTCTAAAGTAGGCATAACCCATAATTCATCTTGCTGTTCATAAACGGTAATATCTTTATTGGGTCTGACATTATCCATTCTAGGTGAACTAGCATTCCCCTGTCGATACAGCGCAACGGGTGTTTTAGGCATCTTTAATCTCCTGAAATTGTAAAAAATTAACTGTCACGCAGGGTTAGGTTTTTGGGTATAACCTCGCATGTGAGTACAGAGGCACGGGGGCCTTATAGATTGAGCGTTTAGTTAATTTCGCTTCAGAGTTAAAGTTATGCCTATGCTAAAAACCGTTACCAAAATAACAGGGCGGGCCCTAAAGCCCGCCCCATCAAACGATCGACTATCGATTAGTAATCGAAGTCGCCGCCGCCCATGCCGCCGCCAGCGCCTGCAGCAGCGCCATCCTTCGGTTCAGGCTTGTCAACGACGATACACTCGGTTGTCAGCACCATACCAGCAATAGATGCGGCATTTTGCAGAGCAGAACGAGTCACCTTCGCAGGGTCAACGATACCAGCTTCAAACATATCGACAAACTCATTTGTCGCTGCGTTGAAACCAACGTTGAACGGCTTTTCTTTGACGCGCTCAGCAATCACAGCGCCATTCAAACCAGCATTTTCAGCAATCCGCTTCAGAGGAGCAGCCAGAGCCCGTGCCACAATCAAAGCACCGGTCAATTCTTCGCCCTTCAGGCTGCTGTTAGCCCACTCTTCCAATTGAGGAGTCAGGTGAGCCAAAGTTGTACCGCCACCAGGAACAATGCCTTCTTCTACTGCAGCTTTGGTTGCGTTGATCGCATCTTCCAAACGCAGTTTGCGATCCTTCATTTCTGTTTCGGTAGCCGCGCCGACTTTGATGACTGCGACGCCGCCAGCCAATTTGGCCAAACGTTCTTGCAGCTTTTCTTTGTCGTAGGAAGACTCGGTTTCGTCCATTTGACGGCGAATTTGTTCGCAGCGGGACTTGACGGCGGCTTCGTTACCTTCGGCAACAATTGTGGTGCTGTCCTTGGTGATGGTGATGCGGCGGGCTTTGCCGATCATGTCGAGCTTGGTGTTTTCCAGTTTCAAACCGGCGTCTTCGGTGATTAGTTGACCGCCGGTCAATACGGCGATATCTTCTAACATGGCTTTGCGTCGATCGCCAAAACCGGGTGCTTTAACAGCAGTCACGTTCAACACACCGCGCAGTTTGTTGACAACGAGGGTAGCTAAAGCTTCTTTCTCAATGTCTTCTGCAATGATCAACAGCGGGCGGCCGGAACGAGCTACTTGTTCGAGCACGGGTACTAAATCTTGTACCAGAGCAATTTTCTTGTCTGTCAGCAAGATGAAGGGTTCTTCGAGAATCGCTTCCATCCGTTCAGTGTCGGTGACGAAGTAGGGAGAGATGTAGCCTTTGTCGAAGCGCATCCCTTCGGTGATTTCCAATTCGGTGGTCATAGACTTCCCTTCTTCCAGGGAAATCACGCCTTCTTTGCCCACCTTGTCCATTGCGTTGGCAATCATTTGACCGACTTCATCGTCGTTACCAGCAGAGATGGATCCGACTTGAGCGATGGCTTTGGAATCTTCTACTTGTTTGGCGTGTTCGGCAATTTTTTCTACCAAAAACGTGGTTGCTTTGTCAACACCGCGCTTGAGGGCGATCGCATTTGCGCCGGCTGCTACGTTACGCAGACCTTCTTTGACCATTGCGTGAGCCAAAACGGTAGCAGTTGTTGTACCGTCGCCTGCTGCGTCGTTGGTTTTGGAAGCTGCTTGACGGATCAGGGCAACGCCTGTATTTTCTACGTGGTCTTCTAGTTCGATTTCTTTGGCGATGGTAACACCGTCATTGACGATCTGAGGAGCTCCGAATTTCTTTTCGAGAACCACGTTGCGGCCTTTGGGGCCGAGGGTTACGGCCACTGCTTCGGCCAAAATGTCCATACCGCGTTCGAGGGCGCGACGTGCATTTTCGTTGTAGATGATACGCTTAGCCATAGTTTTTGGGGATTTGAGGGTTTGAGATTTTGGATTGGGGATGATGGATTTTAGTCATTTGTCCCGTGTCATTAGTTGTTTGGCGGCGTTCGCTTTAAACTAATGACTGATGACTAAGGACTGATGACTAATGATTAATTAGTTAACGATCGCCAGAATGTCTTTTTCTGCAAGCAAGACGTATTCGTCTGTGCCGAGTTTGATGTCGGTGCCGGCGTACTTCGAGTAGAGAACTTTGTCGCCGACTTTGACTTCCATTTCAGTGCGGCTGCCGTCGTCATTGCGCTTGCCGGGGCCCACGGCCGCGACTTCGCCTACTTGGGGCTTTTCCTTAGCTGTGTCGGGCAGAAGGATGCCGCCGGCGGTTTTTTCTTCGCTAGCGCTTACTTTCACGAACACGCGCTCGCCTAACGGTTTAACGGTAGAAACACTCAGTGATACTGCTGCCATAAATAAATCTCCAGATTACAGATTGTCGTGAGTCAGTCGTCAGGGGTCACGATGAAAGCAACAGCGGACTACTTACAACTGACATATTAGCACTCTCGACTCCTGAGTGCTAATTTAGCTTTAGTCAGGGGCGATCGCAACTTAGTTGTCAGTACGGGTTCCCGAACCGAAAATGAGTAGGAGGCAAGGAGAGGGGGAGAGAGGGAGAGAGGGAGAGGGGGAGAGAGGGAGAGGGAGAGAGGGAGAGGGGGAGAGAGCCAGAAGCGAAAAAGCCCGGATTTCGACTGGTTATGCCTTTAAAACTTGCCTCTTGCTTGCCCTCAATTTCTGAATAGTAAAAAACCTACCCTTGAGACGGGAGGGAGTGGGGGCTGTGATGATGACTTTCGATCGCTAACCAATTACTTTTGATTGATGAATACAATGACCGAACATAACGAGGAATCTTGCAGCCAAGGCTTGAGCGCTTGCGTCCAAAGCCTGGGAATCGCTCAAATCGAGCGACATATTTTTATCTGTGCCGACCAAACCGTGCCCAAGTGCTGCGATCGGCAAACCAGTCTGGAGGCGTGGAATTACTTAAAAAAACGCTTGCAAGAATTGGGACTCGACAAGCCAAGTGCCACTCGACCAGCCTGCGTCTTTCGCACCAAAGCCAATTGCCTGCGAGTGTGCGCGTCTGGCCCGATTATGGTAGTCTATCCAGACGGAGTGTGGTATCGCGACGTTACTCCCCCCGTCATTGAGAGAATTATTCAGGAACATCTCCTCAACTCAAAGGTCGTTCAAGAATACGCTTTCTTAACTCATCCTTTGCCTGTGCCTTCTGATGCACAGCAAAACATTTAAGTATAGCGCTGTTTAAAGTACAGGGTTATAATTAAATGTTAAGTTTCAAGGTTAAGGGTGAGAAATTTAGACGGTTGGGCGTCCGGGCGATCGCACCTGCTACAGCTCAATAAAACTGTATTTAGGTTCTTGTCTTCCTGGTGCGGCTTCCCGTGTTCCTTGTGTTTCTCAAAAGGTACAGTAAAAAAAATCCCTTGGAGGAACTGTGAAATTTTGTGCAAAAATTTCTCAGTGGCCGACACTAAGCAGGTTGCCAAACTACACTAGAAACAGTTAAATACGTAAGTAGGGAGTCTGCTTAAATTTCTCTATATCAGAAGTATCATTTTAAACCGGGGCATTAACCTGAAATTGAACCGATCGAGATTAAATATTTAACTTGGGCTCTGTTACGGAATCTCCAATCAATCAAGGCAGATATTGACAGGGCGATCGTCCATTACAGGTTTGGGCTGCATTCCAGGTCGTAAGACACTCACAAACAGCAGTCAATTATAGGTTGGAAAGCGGTAATACCCGCCCCGCTTTCCCTCACCGCCATCCCTTCAGTCGATCGTCGTCCTCCACTCCCAGCCGGGTGGCGGGGGACTGACCGAAAAAACAGAAGTGAAAACAAGGAAGTGTGCGGGATACTTTAGCGGGAATAAACATGACAAAGGACAATAATTCAGGAGAGCAAAAACGGCTGATGCTGGTTGACGATGACCCGAACTTGATCTTGCTCGTCAAGGACTACTTGGAGTTTCGGGGTTACAACGTCATTACAGCAGAAAACGGCAGAGACGCTCTGGAAAAACTAGAACAAGAAGTTCCCGACTTGATTATCTGCGATGTGATGATGCCGGAAATGGACGGCTACACTTTAGTCAAACACATCAGAGAAGACCCTCGCACTAGCTGGATTCCGGTTCTTTTCTTGTCCGCAAAAGGTCAAAGTTCAGACCGAGTAAAAGGCTTGAGCACTGGGGCTGACGTTTATATAGTCAAGCCTTTTGAACCAGAAGAACTGGTAGCCCAAGTGGAATCTTCTCTGAAAGCTGCCTCCCGCTTGATTCGCCACTCAAATCCCGGTATAGAGAGTGGCACAAAAATTAAGGCGCGCCGCAATGTCGAATTGACTCCCACTGAGTTAAAGGTGGTACAGTTGCTAGCGCAGGGTATGGCAAACCGCCAGATCGCAGACGTGATGAATGTCAGCCAGCGGACTATCGAAAGCCACGTCAGCAATATGCTGGGCAAAACAGGTCTGCACAACCGGACAGAGTTAGCTCGCTGGGCTCTTGAAAGCAAAAAGGCTTAAGCGGAGGTAGTCTGCGCTATGAAATCAGGGGAGCAAAATCTACTGCTATGCGCTGGGCGTATGCCTGCTTGGCGGTAGGGCGGTGGGCGCGGTAGTTTGAATGCGCCATTAACCTTGACACGGCAGCCGGTATTGAGTTACTAGGCGTATAGTTTGTGAGGGCCCCTCGCTCAAATGCAAGCAGGGTTAAAAGAACCCTCTGGCGGTAGAGCCGAAAATATGAAATACTGGGGAGATGGAGTTTTCTGAAGTCTAATCTATTGCCTCAGTTAGCTCCATGTTGCTAAAATGTGATATTTAGATTAACTTCTTTCTACAATTATTAGGTCTAAGTTTCTATGACAAACTTAATGAACCGCCTTTCTATTTTTGTGGACGGGAACAATATGTTCTACGCTCAACAAAAGAACGGTTGGTTTTTTGATCCTCGCAGGGTGCTCGAATATTTCAAAACTTCGCAGCCGAATGTCATCTTGATCAATGCTTTCTGGTATACGGGTCTAAAAGACCCCCAAGATCAAAGGGGATTTCGAGATGCCTTGATCAGTCTGGGTTACACGGTTCGCACTAAGATTCTTAAGGAATATTACGACGATGCTTCGGGCAGATATTCTCAAAAGGCTAATTTAGACATTGAGATTGTGGTTGATATGTTTAATACGGTGGATCAGTACGACCAAGTTGTACTTTTTAGCGGGGATGGGGATTTTGAGCGGGCGATCGAGCTGCTGCGATCGAAAAATACTCATATTACTGTGGTATCAACCGAAGGAATGATTGCGAGAGAGTTACGAAATGCTACAGATAGGTATATAGACCTAAATGAAATTAGGGAACATATCGAGAAAATGGATTATTAGTCATTAGTCATTAGTCATTAGTTATTAGTCATTAGTCATTAGTCATTAGTCATTAGTCATTAGTCAGCAGTCATTAGTCAGTAGTTATGGGTTATGGGTTATTAATTATTCGTTATTGGCGCGAAACACGGGACTGGTGACTGGGGACTAATTGCCCAGAACAGGGGACAAGTAAAAATCAGGAAAACACTTTTTTAGAGCTATGAAAACTCAACCAAGTCAAGACCGGATTATTATTTTCGATACGACTTTGCGGGACGGAGAACAATCTCCGGGTGCATCTCTGAATGTGGATGAAAAGCTGACTATTGCCCGCCAGTTAGCGAGATTGGGCGTAGATGTGATTGAAGCGGGTTTCCCTTTCACCAGCACGGGAGATTTCGAGGCAGTCCAAAAAATAGCCCGCTCGGTGGGCACGGAAGATGGGCCGACAATTTGCGGTTTAGCACGGGCGAGAAAGGAGGATATAAAAACAGCAGCCGAGGCTCTGAAACCCGCCGTAAATTCGCGAATTCATACGTTTCTGGCTACGTCTGATATCCACTTGGAGCATAAGCTGAAAAAGACGCGGGCTGAGGTTCTGGAAATTGTGCCGGAAATGGTGGCTTACGCTAAGTCTTTTGTGGATGATGTGGAGTTTTCGCCGGAAGATGCTTGTCGATCGGAACCGGAGTTTTTGTATCAGGTTCTAGAACGGGCGATCGCAGCGGGTGCGACTACTGTTAATATTCCCGATACTGTCGGCTACACGACTCCGAGCGAGTTTGGGGCTTTGATTCGCGGAATTAAGGAAAATGTGCCGAATATCGATCGGGCAATTATTTCGGTTCACGGTCACAATGACTTAGGATTGGCTGTTGCTAACTTTTTGGAAGCTGTGAAAAATGGCGCCAGACAGTTAGAATGCACGATTAACGGGATTGGCGAACGGGCGGGAAATGCAGCTCTGGAAGAGTTGGTAATGGCGCTTTACGTGCGACGCCAATATTATAATCCGTTCTTGGGCAGGCCTGCGGATTCTGAGGAACCGCTGACAAATATTGACTCGCGCCAAATTTACAAAACTTCCCGCTTGGTTTCCACTTTGACGGGGATGTTGGTGCAGCCAAATAAGGCGATTGTCGGGGCAAATGCTTTCGCTCACGAGTCGGGAATTCACCAAGACGGAGTGCTCAAAAATAAGCGGACATACGAGATTATGGACGCTGAGTCGATCGGCTTAACTGAAAATCAAATCGTGCTGGGTAAATTGTCGGGGCGCCACGCTTTCCACACTCGCTTGAAAGAGTTGGGTTTTGAAATGGCCGACGATGAGCTAAATAAGGCTTTTGTCAAGTTTAAAGATTTAGCGGACAAGAAAAAAGAGATTACTGATTGGGATTTAGAGGCGATCGCCAATAACGAAGTGCACCAAGCACCGGAACTTTTCCGGTTAGAATTGGTGCAAGTTTCCTGCGGCGACAAATCTCGCCCGACAGCAACTGTCACTGTGCGGAATCCGGCGGGCGAAGAATTGACAGATGCTGCGATCGGCACGGGGCCGGTGGATGCGATTTACAGGGCAATTAACCGGGTGGTAAACGTACCGAACGAGTTGATCGAGTTTTCTGTACAGTCGGTGACAGCGGGAATAGATGCGATCGGCGAAGTAACAATTCGCTTGCGCCACGAAGGCAAAGTATTTTCCGGTCACTCGGCAAATACCGACATTATCGTAGCCTCCGCAGAAGCATACATCAGCGCTTTAAATCGCCTGTATCAGGCATTGCAGCATACTACGGAAAAATCCTCAGAACAGCCAACTTCGATCGGAAATCAAGTTGTTGCAAAAGCACAGCGCTGATAAATTTCTTGTCAGCAATTTTTCTTGAAACAAACCGCAGACGAACGCACATAACAGCAGATATATCTAAATAAATCTGCGTTAATCCGCGTTCATCTGCGGTTTAAAATTAATTTTTTTTACCAATAACCAACTCTTGAAAAATGCAAGACGAAACTTTAAAAAAAGAGCGGCAATTCCACGATGCTTGGGCATCTACGATCGATATTGACGGCATTCGAGTTAATGATTACTTTGAAGCTTGCACCGCCCCAGAAAATAGATTTATCGTCCAGCAAATGGGCGATATTACGGGTAAACGCCTGTTAGATTTAGGCTGCGGCGCGGGAGAAAATAGCGTTTATTTTGCTAAAAAAGGCGCAGATTGTGTGGCGGCTGACTATTCTCAGGGCATGGTAGAAGTTGCTCTGAAATTGGCTGAGAAAAACGGCGTCAAAATAGAGGGCTGCACGGTGAATGCAATGGCGCTGGATTTCCCGGACAACAGTTTTGATATTGTTTACGCTTCTAATTTGCTGCACCATTTGCCGGAACCTGAAAAGGCAATTCGCGAAATGCACCGGGTGCTAAAACCGGGTGGCAAAGCTTGTTTTTGGGACCCGATGAAGCACAATCCGGTGATTAATGTTTACCGCAGAATGGCGACTGAGGTGCGGACGGAGGATGAAACTCCTTTGGATATTAATATTGTAAATTTTGTCAAGTCTTTGTTTTCGGAGACGGCTTATGATACGTTTTGGCTGACATCGCTGTGGATTTTTTTACGCTTTTATTTGATAGAAAAAGTGCATCCTAATGAGGAGCGTTATTGGAAAAAGATTATCATTGAACAAGAGAGATTGAAACCGGAATACTCTCGATTGGAAGGGTTGGATGGCTTTTTGAAGAAGTTGCCTTTGATGAAGCGCTTGGCTTGGAATTTGGCTGTGGTGGCAACGAAGTAATTAAAAGAAGTACAATAAGTGAAAGCATTTAATTAAGAGGCTAATTATGCCAGAAACTATTGCTGCTGTGTACGAAAACGGGGTTTTTCGTCCCTTGAGTCCTTTGTCATTGAATGATGGGGAAACTGTGCAAATCACAATTGTAGCGGAAGTGTCGCCGGAAGAACTCAAGGGCGATCGCGAAAAAGCGATTAAGTTGATGGATGTACGAGGATTGATGCGTTTGCCAAATAAGCAGGGTAAGCTCGATCCTGTTGAATTAGCACGACGTGAAGAGAAATGGCGCGAACTGTTTGAAGAACTGAAGGGAAGGCCGGGGACACCTGTCTCTGAAATAGTTATAGAGGATCGTGGCCCGTGGTAAATACTTATTTTCTAGATACCAGTGCTTTGGTCAAACGTTACGTGCCTGAAACAGGGAGTAATTGGATTCAATCGATTACTGATGTGGCTGCAAATAACGATTTAACTATTAGCCAGATTACATGGGTGGAGTTACACAGCGCCTTGTCGCGTCGTCAGCGGGAGGGGAGTATGTCTGCTGGTGAACTTGACATAATTTTGCAAAAGTTTCGCAATGAATTCGAGACCAAGTATCGAATCATTGAAGTTGACCAAGCGTTGATTGAAAGTGCAGGTCAATTGGTTGTGCAATACCCTTTGCGCGCTTATGATGCTGTGCAGTTGGCGTCTGGTATGTACGTTAAAACTCTGCTCATGTCGGTGCCAGAAACTCAACTAATTTTTGTTTCGGCGGACAATCGATTGCTGAATATTGCTCATTCAGAAGGGTTAGCTATTGATAATCCTAATAATTATCCGTAATCAAGCTATGTCTAGTGAGGAATGCAAGTCCTCATAAAAATCAGAGGACTTGCATTCCTCACTAGAAACTAATTTGAGTGCGATCGTTATTTAGAGAATTTCTTTCAAAGTTTTAACCAATATCTGATTTTGTTCCTCAGTACCTACACTAATCCGCAATTTGTCTTCTAATCGTGGCTGATTGAAGTATCGAATCAATATTCCCCGTACTTTCAGTGTTTGATAAATCCTTTCTGCATCGCCGTTTGGTGGCCTAACTAACAAAAAGTTGGTTTGCGAGGGCCAAACGTCAAAGCCTAATTCCTTGAAGCTAAGGGCTAGTTTTGCTCGCGAAGCCTTAATCTTTTCGGCGTTGGCTATTTTGTGGTATTGATCTGCGATCGCAGCCGCCCCCACTGCATAAGCTAAAGCATCCACATTATAGCTGTCTTTGATTTTATTTAATTCTGCCAGCAGCGCCGGATTTGCTATGCCAAAACCCAGCCTCAATCCTGCTAGGGAATAACCTTTGGAAAGCGTCCTCAAAACTATAACATTACTGTACTTTTTTGTCAAGTTCAAAGCATTTTCTTCTGCGAAATCTACATAAGCTTCGTCTATCACAAGAATGCCCGATAACTCTTTAGCGAGTGTCTCCAAATCTGCAACAGATATGGCTGTTCCCGATGGACTGTTTGGCGAAGCTACAAATGTCACTGCACCCTGGGCTGCGATTAACAAATCAACTGGTAACTTGTAGTCGTCGGGATAAGGAACTTCGACAAATTCTGCATCTTGAATTTCTGCCAAAGTGCGGTACAATACATAAGTAGGCGCCGGACAAACAATCTGTTTCCCGGATTCGCCCACAGCGCGAACTATCAAGTTTAATAAATCGTCGCTGCCGTTACCTACAATAATCCAATCGTCAGCAACTCCAAAAATTTTACTAGCAGCAATGCGGAAAACTTTGCCAGTTGGATCTGGATAGCGCCGCAGCATTTCTCCGTCTATTTCCTGAAGCACTTTTAAGGCTTTGGGAGAAGGCGGATAGGGATTTTCATTAGAATTTAGTTTAATAATTTTTGTGCCTAGCGGTGGCTGTTCCCCCGGCACATAGCCAGACATTTCGTGGATGCTTTTGCGAAAATAATTCATCTATTAATTGAGTTTTGTGGAACGGGCATCTTGCCCGTTCTTGATAAGGGTGCAAGATATATTGAGTTTTGTGGAACGGGCATCTTGCCCGTTCTTAATAATGGTGCAAGATATCAAGTTAAACAAATTATATCAAACAATTAGTGACTATCCGCGTTATACCCAAATCAAGTAACTTTTGCATATCCGCTCGATCGTCCACCGTCCAGGCCACAATGTCAACTCCCTGACTCCGGGTTTCTTGAATCAGTGCGGGGTTTTCCAGCAACACGCGATACAGACTGCTAATCAAATTATCCTGATGGGCTACAGCTTGAGCAAATTGAGTTTTGTATGCTTCTAGATTAGCAACAATATGTCCGATCGCCAAATCGCCAGATAGCCGCCGCACTTGTTCCAGAAATCCATCGTTAAAGGAAGTAATAACGCATTTATGTTGGATTTCTTCGCCCTTCAAAGTATTGACAAAATCCGCGACATCTGCATTAGACCACTCGCAGTGAGGTTTGACATCAAAGTAAAGAAATTTGTCAACATTTTTGAGGATAGCTAATGATTCTTTTAAGGTAGGAATTTTTTGTTGTGAAAATTCATCGCTAAACCATTTTCCCGCATTAAGTGTCTGCAATTGGGACAGAGTTGTTTCCCTAACTTTGCCAGAAACTCCAGTGATTCTATCTAATGTGGCGTCGTGAAAAATCACTGGTACGTTGTCGGCGGATAGCTGGATGTCAAATTCGATCGAATGAGCTCCACGGGCGATCGCCAGTTCAAAAGCTGCTAAAGTATTCTCCGGGGCGATCGCCGAAAATCCCCGATGTGCGATAATTTCTAAATTCACTGTCTTGTGCCCTCTAAAAAATCTGCCACAGTTTGATTAAAAGTTTCCGGTTGAGTCAAAAAAGACCAGTGATTCCCCGGTACTTTTGCAACGGTAAGATTTTTCAAGTATCTCTTGTATGGCTGCATTTGCCAATCCATGCGATTTACGCCTTTTTCCGGCTGTACAAACAAAGTCGGGATATCAATATTTTCAGTTAAACCGGCAACTTTCATCACTTCTGTAAATATCTGATTTCTGGCTGCAATTGCAAATTTACTGCCCCAACTTCCGTCGGATTTTTCTTCGATTTGCTGTTGGAATACCATTTGCTGCAAGTCACTCCAATCTGCGTATTCTCCCGATTGTTTGGCTGCTGCTTCTGCTTGGGATAAAGTCGCAAACGGGCCCACACATTTGAGACAGTCTAATTTTCGGTAAACAATTGGCAGGGTGAGTTTCATCGCGGCGGGCATTTTTGTGATGAAGATGGGGTCTACTAAAATCATACTGCAAAAGCGATGGGGATTTTGCCTCGCCCAAATCGGTGCTAGTTTGCCCGTCCAAGAATGTCCTAAAATGTGGGCGTCTGGCCAGTGGAGATGTACCATCAAAGCTTCTAAATCTGCGATCGCACTTTCAAAAGTATAGCCTATTTTGGGTTTGCTACTCTCTCCGTGACCGCGCATATCTGGCGCTACAATATGATAGCGGTTGGACAAGTAATTGCCCAAGTTAGTCCAGACACACGCACTATCTGCTAAACCGTGCAGCAGCAGCAAACGGGGAACTTTTTCGATACCTGTTTCTGGCTGCCATTCTAGATAGGAAAGTTCGATTTCTGGTAATTGCAAAGTATTACGAGTGGGCATAATTAGGTTTTTTTATGATTGGACAAATTGGGTTTCACCTCATTTATACTATTTTTAGGAACAGGCAAGATGCCTGTTCCACAAAGAGTGAATTTTATTGTACTGTTTTGAGAAACAGGCATCTTGCCTGTTTCACAAACAATAAATCTTCTTGTGGGGTGGGGTGGGCTTCTAGCCCGCGCAAGATGCCTGTTCCACAAGGAGTGAATTTTATTGTACTGTTTTGAGAAACAGGCAAGATGCCTGTTTCACAAACAATAAATCTTCTTGTGGGGTGGGGTGGGCTTCTAGCCCGCCCTTCTGACTTAACCTTTGCCCTTCAAACTCAACAAGATAAACTGAGTTTTCTGCGCTTCATCAAAATTGTCATCGCTGACCAAAACTATACTCTGGCTGCCATCTGGCAAGCGCGGGCCGAGGGTCATCCCTTCTAAATTGTACAGCGGAATTCCGAGTTCGCTTAAGTCTAGCAGCAACTTTTTCTTAACAGGTTCGACCGCCACTCGCCCTTTAAAACTCTGGATTCTCGAAGTATCTGTAGCCGCCCCAACCGCTAGTTGATAAATCCTAGCGCTGTATCCCGACAGCCCAAAAGAACGTTCTAAACTCAGAATCTGACCGCCACCGACAGTTACTAATTCTGTTAAACCGTTCAAAATAGTCATGGGAACTTGGTCGAGGATGTAAAGATTTTCCGATACTAATTGCGGCGTTTTATCGACGATGACATAATGTAAAATACGGAGTTTGCTTGCCTGTTCCGGGTCTAAATCTTGCATTAACGGCGCTTCCGTAGCTGCGAACAAACGAAACGGATCTAGACCGCCTGGACTAAAGGTTTCTGGGTCGATGGTTAAAGATTCAAAACCTAAATTGTCCACCACTCCTTGCTGCTGTTTTTCATCGCCGGCATCGGGAATATAGCGCTTTGGTATCGGCAAATTTCCCCGCATTTGCCCGGTTTTGAGGTCAAATTCTCCGAGAAAAGGAGGGATGCCCACATGAGTAACGCCTTCGCTGGCGACAAATATTGAATTGCGGGGAGAAAGGGCGATGCCTTCGGGATTTATGGAACCCCAAGAGAAGGTTTCACCGTCTGCTTTTTTGAGGGATGTAACGCCGTCAACGGTAACTTTTTTCAGGCGAATATTTGCTGGGTCACTTGATGTGAGGTCGAGTCGGAGACTGTAAAATCTCGCTTCTCCGTTTTCGCTGGGGTCGTCGGAGAGAGCGTAAAAGCGATAAGCTTTGGAAGTGACTGCACTAATACCTTTGGGATCGTAGGTAATTCCTGACAAACCGCCGACTGGTACTCCTTCAAAATTGGTTTTTGGCAATTCGTACTCGCCCAAAAATTCGAGGGACAATTCTGGAAAAGAGCGGTCTTTTGCAACTGCGGGAGGCGGGGCGCAAGCTGTGCAAACAGTTAAGAGAATAAGGGCTAGACTAAATAAGCGTAAAATACGCTCGCCCAGCGTCTTTAAATGCCAATAATTGCTCAGCACGGTGACATTTATTTTGTTGCTCTTGTTGAACTGTTTACTTTTGTGCCATCTTTGTGACATAATTTATACCGTTTTGTAGATATGCAAAACTTGATGTTTCCAGAAGAAATGCCGAATCGCGGCAACCAAATTTTTAGAATGAGAAGTTCTGTACCAATTGGGTGCTTGCTTTTCCTGTGGCTGTGTGCTGGTTCTATTGCTAGCGCCCAAACTAATCCACCAGCCCTCGATCAATTTTCTCCTAATCCTCTAGAAATTACCACACCCGATCCCCTCACTCCCGCCACTGAATCTTTGAGCAGCACTCAGCGGGATGAACTGACAGCGGCTTTGGAAGAGTTAAACTTAGAAGCAGCGACTAAACTGCAAGCTGGAGACGGCGCGGGTGCTTTTGAAATTTGGTTCCGAGAATTGCGGCTGCGGAGGTATCTGGGCCCGGCGGCGGAAATTGCTGCTTTGAGTCGGGTGGGAAGTGTTGCTTGGAGTAACGGTAAAAACCTCGAACTACAGCTTATTACCAAACGGTTGCAAGCAATTCAAAAAGAAGTCAAATCGCAAGTACCACTTAATACTGAGTTGCTACCCGCCTTCGCTGCGGCTTTTCAGCAGGTGCGCGCTAAAGGCCCGACTGTAGAAGTTTACCAAGAAATTCTCGAAAATGCGCGCCAAAACCAAGATATATTGGCCCAAGGTCAGATTTTGAAGGCTATCGGGCTTATTCACATCAATTGGTTGAGTTACGATAAAGCTGCTCCCGTGTATGAGGAATTGGCTACTTTAATTCAGGAAAACCGCGCTTTATTTGCTGCTAATTCTGCTGTGCAAAATTCTGCTGTTGTGGCGGGAAACGGCGCGCCGCCGCAGCCTGTAACTCCTCCAACTGAGGTAGATACTCTGAGACAGTTGGCCTATGTTTACCAACAGTCGAAACAACCCCTAAAGGCGATCGCAGCTAGGGAAAAACTAGCCTCAGTGTATCTTAACTTACAAAATCCCAGCGCTATACCACCGCTCAAAATTGCGATCGCCAGCGATTACCAAACAATAGGTCAAATCAATTTAGCAGCTCAATACTATCAGGAAGCCTACAATTTAGCCGTCCCAATTCAACAGTATGCCCAAGCTAGCGAAGCTTTGGATAAATTAGCTTTACTTTATCGATCGCAAAAGCAGTGGGAGCCTACTTTGCGGATTTATCAAATGCAGTTGCTGTTAGAAGAGCGGGCTTACAATTTCTACGGATTGATGAACACTTATGACAATATCGGTCAAGTTTATCAAGAGATGAAGGCTTACGATAAAGCTTTGGAATCCTATCAAAAAGGGTTGGACGTGGCTAAAAGATTGGGACACAGACAAGAGTATTTTGCTAAGAAAATTCAAAAAGTTAACAAGCAATTGCAAAGAACTTCGTAGTTGTCAGCCGACAAGAATGCCAATTTGCGATGCGAGTAATTTAAATGCAGTAAGGTGCGCCTAGCGCACCCTACAAAACTACTTTTGACTGGTAACTTTCTCGCGAGAGAGAATAATATACTACATCAGTTTCGTAATAATGAGCATTTTTTTCATATTTCATGCCAACTTTCTGCATCAGCCGCTGGGAGGTTATATTTTCTGGGAGGGCGATCGCAACTATTCTCTCCAAATTTAATATTTGAAATCCATAGTTTAGACTAGCCAAAGATGCTTCTGTCGCCAATCCTTGATTCCAATAAACTTTGTCGAGGGCATAGCCTAGCTGAACTTCCGGTGTCTTCTCCAGAAAATTCAGTCCGCAGCGACCAATCATTTTACGGTCTATTTTATGTACTAAAGCCCACATTCCGAAGTTGTTTTCTTCCCAACTTTTGAGCATGGTATGAAGGGCGATTTCTGTTTCTTCTCTAGTTTTAACTCCTCTCAAGTATTTCATTATTTCTGCATCACTGTAGATGCGGTACAGCTCATCTAAGTCGTCTGGCGTAAATTGTCTCAGATACAATCGGGCTGT
This sequence comes from Microcoleus sp. T3_B1, assembly GCF_036700445.1. Lineage (NCBI taxonomy): Bacteria > Bacillati > Cyanobacteriota > Cyanophyceae > Oscillatoriales > Microcoleaceae > Microcoleus > Microcoleus sp. T3_B1. The sequence continues at coordinate 90,017 of NZ_JAUBOX010000018.1, read as the reverse complement.
CTCTATTTCTTGCATGATGACAGTATAACCTTTAACATTAGATTATAGTACCACTTTGGCGGGCTACAAACATTTTAGTTGGGTTTCGTTCCTCAACCCAACCTACTGTTACAAGAAAACACTCTTTGTGAAACAGGCATCTTGCCGGTTACTGATATTAGTGTCAAATATTGATTCTATTTGTTACAATTATTAACTAGATATATTGTACAGTTTTTGCCATCAATGACTATTTCCTCACCAGTAGCAGACACCAAAAACAAATCCGGCCAGGAAACAGACTGGCGGTTATTCATGAGGTTGGCATCTTACGCAACCCGCAGCAAACGCTTGCTGATTATTGCGATCGCACTATTAGTACCGCTAGCAGTCTCAGGAGCAATTCAACCCATTCTCATCGGACAGGCAATTTCGGTAATTCGCTCGGAACCTACTTACGAATTCTTGCGGGGAGTGCCTCTATCTGCTGCATTGAATATTTTGGCTATTTTGCTCATGCTAACTATAACACTTAGATTAGCACTGCAATCAGTTCAAGGCTATTTAGTCACGAAAGTAGGGCAAATAATTACTACAGATATTAGAAATGATTTGTTCGCCCACGTCACATCGCTAGCAGTGAGATTTTTCGATCGCACTCCTGTCGGTAAACTGATGACTCGCCTCACCAGCGATGTAGAAGCTTTGGGAGAGGTTTTTTCTTCAGGGGCGATCGGCATTGTCAGCGATTTATTTTCAATTTTAGTAATTGCCATTTTCATGTTTACCATGCAGTGGCAACTAGCTTTAATGTTAGTGCTGATGATGATCCCAATTACCGCAGTCATAGTTTATTTCCAGTATCAATATCGCCTAGCCAATTACACTACCAGAGAAGAACTTTCCGATCTCAACGCCCAACTGCAAGAAAACCTGACTGGTATTGGCGTAGTGCAGCTATTCCGCCGCGAAAGATTCAACTCAGAATTGTTTCGTGTCACCAATAAACGGTACATTAAAGCAGTTGACAAAACTATATTTTACGACTCAGCCGTATCTGCGACATTAGAATGGATTGCTTTAGTAGCGATTGCAGCCGTTTTGTGGATGGGGGGTCAAAGGGTTTTAGCGGGTAATCTTAACTTCGGTACTCTCTCTGCATTCATTTTATTTGCTCAGCGTCTCTTCGATCCGCTGCGGCAATTTGCCGAGAAATTCACAGCAATTCAAGCAGGGTTTACCGCTGTGGAACGGATTAGCGATATTCTCAACGAACCGATTGAAATTAAAGATCCAACCAGCGGGAAGAGGGAAGAAGGAAGAGGGAAGAAGGAAGAAGAAAGAGGGAAGAGGGAAGAAGGAAGAAGGGCAGGTTATTCACCGTTGCTGATAACTGGACATCCAGAGGCAACGGCTTACAACTTGTCTCCGTTCGATCGAGAATTGGCAGATAATCATCAAAATCCAGCAAGTTCAGAATATCGTTTAGTGCCTAACAATCCCCAATCACCTCCCGCCAATCTCACCTTGCTAAGGGGGGGAGAAAATGCCAAATCGCAGAATTCAGAATCGGGAGAAATCCAATTTGACAACGTGTGGTTTGCTTACAAACAAGACGAATATGTCCTGCAAAACCTCAATTTCACCATCAAATCCGGCGAAAAAGTAGCATTAGTCGGCCCTACCGGTGCGGGCAAAAGTTCGATTATCCGTCTCCTGTGCCGCCTTTACGAGCCGACGCGAGGACGGATTCTGGTTAATCATGTGGATATTCGCGATTTGCCTCAAGCAGAGTTGCGGAGGCACATAGGCGTGATTATCCAAGATGGCTTTCTATTTGCTGGTGACGTGAAGAGCAATATCAGCTTGGGAGAAAGTTACTCGATTGAGGAAATTCAAGCAGCAGCAGAAAAGACAAATGTTGCCCGTTTAATCGAACAGTTGCCTCAAGGTTATGATACGCAATTGCGGGAACGGGGAACCAATCTTTCGGGGGGACAAAAGCAATTATTAGCCTTTGCTCGCGCCGCTATTCGCAATCCCAGTATCTTAGTTCTAGACGAGGCAACTGCTAGTTTGGATGTGGGGACGGAAGCTTTAATTCAAGAAGCTCTAGAGCGTTTGATGGCGGACAGAACGGCGATAATTATTGCCCACAGGCTCTCGACTATCCGAAATGTCGATCGTATTTTAGTGATCAAACGCGGGCAGTTAGTAGAGTCGGGCAGCCACGAAGAGTTGTTGCAGCAAGAAGGTTTATATGCCAGTTTGTACAAGTTGCAAATGCTGGGTAGTTAACCGCAAAAGGAATAAGGAATAAGGCAGGAAGAGGATTTTTCTTAAGGGGTGACAACGGCTCTGGAACCTTGATTGTAAAAGCATTGAAGCCGCTGAAGCTCAAAAAAGATAGTGCATTATGGACAGGCTTATTGACTCATAAGATTGTCCGATATCCCCTTGAACCTGATTCAAGGGATCTCGCCACTCTCTTTTATTGACTTACGCACAGCAAGCGTATCTTTTCGCTTGGTCACTCAACTCAAAACCTTGACGCCGCTTTGCTTTCAACCTGCTTGTCACCCTGCCAACCAATATGTTTCCCATGATTCTCGATGCCCAAACCCATATAGCCACATCCACTGATACTTCTGTGGTAATGTAGCGATATATGAAAGAGCTATCGACCTTAATTGACGAGATAATTTAAAAGTGCGATCGAAACACAACAAAATCTAAATCGCATTGCCGAAGTTAATTCCCTGCTCGATTTGACCGAAACCCACATTTACTTTGTGGCTTTCCTGCAGCCCAGTACCAGTCAAATTAAACATCCGCACCCCAGCAGGAGTAGACAAAAACAGATATTGTCCGTTATCGCTAACCGACATCCCCCCATTAACAAATGGCGAGGAAGCATTAATATTTTCACCGATACTCCTGCGGTATAATACATCCCAAGTATTGGTATCGTAAGCAATCAACTCATCGGCAACAGAATTAGCAGCGTAAAGGATATCCCTCGTCGGATCGAACGTCAACCCCCCGTCAAGGCCAGCCAGATTTTCCACAGCATTAAAATTGCGATCCATCACAGAAATGCCGCCGTTTAATTCCATTGCAATTAGCGAACCGTTGCGGCTAACCGCAGATACAGTACCGTCGTGATAAGAGTCTGTTTCATTCCGGGTGGGAAATGTGTTAGTCACGGCATCGTAAGTAAAGATCCGGCCTAGGGAACTGTTGGATTCAGTCATGAAAAACAGACTGCGATCGCTGCTGCGGTGGATGGGCGTGTCCTGTGTGACTTCGCCTCCAAAACCCGACCCGGCTGCGTCCGTCCGTACTGATAGAGTATCGGTAGCTAAATTCAGTTCCCGGAACGGCACCGTACCTGAACCGTTGAAGCGCGTACTCACCATTCCCCGGCCGTTGGAACCGATTGCCACGTCCCAAGCCCCGGCTTCTCCAAAATCGAGAGTGTAAGGAATATTGGTAACAGCATCGCTAGCGAGATTGACCTTGCGAATCAAACCTTGCGTCCCGCTAGTTTGATTGTCAGCAACGTACAAAGCGCTGCCATCTGGAGTAATGTCAGCACCGTTTAACAAAGTGCCAACAGCAAGTGGCGGTAACAAAGTCTGCGTGGCGACATCGTACCGCTGCACAGTTCCCGCACCGGTCGTGATGTAAAGCAAATTCCGCGTCGGATCGAAAACGCGATCGCGACCGTTAGCAACCGGAATGAGAATACTTGCCGGCGCGCCGCTGATACCGGGGAACGTTTGCTGCGAACCGGGTTGCAGCACTTCCGCAACTGTATAATTTCTCGGCCCGGCCAAACTCGCAAAGGAATAATTGCCACTAGCATCCGTTGTCGTAGAAGTTTCCCCCGCGTCCAATACACCATTTTGGTTGGTATCGAGAAAGACAGTCCAGCCTGCAATGCCAGGTTCGCCAGCAGTTAGTGCGCGATCGCGATTTAAGTCATTCCATTTTGTACCTCGAATTTCGTTTAGCTGTGCAGTTTGTCTGTTGCCAAAATTGACATTTTCAGCCAATTGATTCGCAGCAAGATTAACTGTTTGCGCTTGCGGAACGTTCGACCCCGGCAAACTTAAAACCCGCACGCCGCTGGGAGTTGACAGAAACAGCAATTTTCCATCATTGCTGACAGACATCACCCCGTTGCCAAACGGTGTAGATGCAGGGACATCTTCACCTATATTGAGGCTAAACAACGAAGTCCAAGTATTTGTATTAAAGGCAACGATTTGATTAGTTGTGGAATTCACAGCATAGAGGATATCTTTGGTTGAGTCGAAAGCTAAGCCACCATCAAAATTATTATTGAGGGTGGTAATTTGCCCGAGGTTTGGGTTACGGATCGAAATACCAACTCCGAAATCTTCTAAAGCAATTAACGCGCCGTTGCGGCTGACAGCAGATAGAGTACCGTCGTGAAATGTGTTTGTTTGCGATCGGTTGGGAAAAGTATCTGTTGTACCGTTGTAGGTAAAGATTGGGCCTGCGGAACTGTTGGATTCAGTCATGAAAAACAGACTGCGATCGCTGCTGCGGTGGATGTGCGTGTTCTGGTTGACTTCGCCAAATACTGACCCCGCATCCGATCGCTGCGTTAAAGTATCAGTAGCTAAGTTTATTTCGCGAAAAGGCACCGTACCGGAACCCTCCCAGCGCGTACTCATCATGCCTTTGCCGTTAGCCCCGATCGCCACATCCCAGGAACCGCTTTCCCCCCGACTAAGATTGTACGGGAGGTTAGTAACCGCACCGGTATTGAGGTTTACCTTGCGGAGGAATCCCTGCACGCCGCTGCGCTGGTTTTCCGCAACGTACAAAGTGCTGCCATCGGGGGTAATATCGACGCCGTTTAAGGAATTGCCGACCTCAAGGGGTGCTAGCCAAGCGTTAGCACTAAAGTCGTATCGCTCTACTGTTCCCTTGTTAGTGGTAATGTACAGTCGATTGCGGGTGCGATCGAAAACGTGGTCTCGGCGAGTTGGCAGGGGAATCAGAAAGTTTGTCCCCACCGGTGCGGTGATGCCGGGGAATGTTTGCTGCCAATCGGCTTGCAACTGTTCGGCAACGGTATAGTTGCCAGCAGGCAAACCTGGAAAAGCGTAATTGCCGCTAGCGTCTGTAACAGTAGAAGTTTCGCCGCCGTCGAGTACGCCGTTTTGGTTAGTGTCGAGAAAGACAGTCCAACCTGCTATTGGGAGTTCGCTACCGTCTCGCACACCGTTGCCGTTTAAATCATTCCACTTGCTGCCGCGAATCTCGGCATCGTCGTTTTGAATTGTTAGCACAGCAGTGGGGTTGGCTGTTCCGGCGACTCCCTCGTTGGTGAAGTTGGCAAAGGACAGCGCTACTGTCTCGTCGGGTTCGTAATTGACATCGCCTAATACCTGAATCGGTACCGTTTTGCTTGTCTCCCCTGCTGCAAAATTAACGGTAATTGGTTCTGCTTGCACGTCGCTGCCAATTGCTGCGGGATTGACTGCACCTGCTGCCAGGACTACATCTACACTTGAAGCTGTAGATGTATCTCCCGATCGCGTTACAGTCACGACATTGGCAGTGTTAGCAGCATTCCCTTCAGGCACATTAAAGGTAGCTGCACTGAAATTATAGGTAGGGGGAGTATCGTCGTTGCTAATGGCAGCCGTCACCGCGCCTGCTGTGCCTAAAGTGTAGCCGCTTCCTGCTGCCAAAGTTAGTTCGACTGTCTCGTTAGGTTCATTAGCAGTATCGGCAACTAAAGTTAGGGTAACTGCTGCGGTTGCGGAATTCGCTGCAAACGCAACCGTGCCGGTTGTGGCACTAAAAGCGGTAGCACCCGACTGAGTGTAATCATTGGCAAAACTAGCTGTTCCGCCAACCGAGAAACTGACTGTCAGCGGTTGAGACAGTGGCGAATTGATGCTGTCGGTGCGGGTAAAGGTGTAGGCGATCGTGCTGTCGCTGTCTTCGATCCCGCCCTCGGGCGAAACTGCTAGCGTCACCTCGGCATCTAATGCAGGTGCACTGACGTTGAAATTGCCCAAATTAACAGCAGTGGCTGCATTGCCGCTGGTATCTAAAACTTGAGATTCTGCTAATTCCAGAGTGTAAGTCCCGTTGTCCGCTGCGTCCCAACTGTCGCCGGGGGCGTTAATTTGATAAGTTGCAGTCCGAGGCGTGCCGTTTCCGCCAGGAGTCGCGCTTAAGAATGCCACCAACTGACTGAAGTTGTTTGGGCCTGTCACTCGAATGTCGCTGCTATCCAGGCTGCTGACCTCTACAGCCGTGTTGTCAGCATATTCGACGGTAAATGTCAAGCTATTGCTTCCTGCCGAAATGTTCGCAATTGGGTTGAGCGTTGCTGTGGGCGGGGTAGTGTCAAAAGGTTGACGTGTTCCTGAAATCTGAAAATCAAAGGGATCTTCATCGCTGTCGCTGTTGGCAAAGGAAATTTGACCGCCATAAGTGCCGATCGCAGTTGCATCGAATTTGACAGAGAAAGTAGTCTCGCTGCCGGGAGTTAGGTTTGTACTGCCAAAACTGCTAACTAAGCTGAAACCTGTTGGCAGGGCGATCGCATTGTTGAGAGTCAGGTTGCCACTGCCTGTATTTTTCACGGTAAAGGTTTTGACAACCTCTGTTCCTAAAACGGCGGTACCGAAATTAACTGTTCCCATATTGTCTGCGATGTTAGCGGTGCCGTCGAACAAGTCGATTTCTGGAACGTTGTCTGCAATCGGTGTCGGCGTTGGCGTCGGCGAATCGCTTGGTGTCGGTGTTGGCGTTGGTGTTGGTGTTGGTGTATCGCTTGGCGTCGGCGTCGGCGTAACAGATGGTGTCGGTGTCGGTGTTGGTGTTGGTGTATCGCTTGGTGTCGGCGTCGGCGTTGGCGTCGGCGTCGGCGTTGGCGCTGGCGTATCGCTTGGCGTCGGCGTCGGCGTTGGCGTTGGCGTATCGCTTGGCGTCGGCGTCGGCGTTGGCGTTGGCGTATCGCTTGGTGTCGGCGTCGGCGTTGGCGCTGGCGTATCGCTTGGTGTCGGCGTTGGCGTATCGCTTGGTGTCGGCGTCGGCGTTGGCGTTGGCGTATCGCTTGGTGTCGGCGTCGGCGTTGGCGTTGGCGTATCGCTTGGTGTCGGCGTCGGTGTTGGCGCTGGCGTATCGCTTGGTGTCGGCGTTGGCGTTGGCGCTGGCGTATCGCTTGGTGTCGGCGTCGGCGTTGGCGCTGGCGTATCGCTTGGTGTCGGCGTCGGCGTTGGCGCTGGCGTCGGCGTATCGCTTGGCGTCGGCGTCGGCGTTGGCGTTGGCGTATCGCTTGGCGTCGGCGTCGGCGTTGGCGTCGGCGTTGGCGTATCGCTTGGTGTCGGCGTTGGCGTCGGCGTTGGCGCTGGCGTATCGCTTGGTGTCGGCGTCGGCGTTGGCGCTGGCGTAGGCGTATCGCTTGGCGTCGGCGTCGGCGTTGGCGTTGGCGTATCGCTTGGTGTTGGCGTCGGCGTTGGCGTTGGCGTATCGCTTGGTGTCGGCGTCGGGGTATCGCTTAGTGTTGGTGCCGGCGTATCGCTTGGCGTCGGCATTGGGGTGAGGGATGGTGTCGGCGTCGGCGAACTGAGGGGCAGTACCCCCGTGTCTGGCTGTGTCGGTATCAACAAGGATGGTGGCGGAGTGTCATTATCTGTAATCGCTAAAACAGCAGTATCGCTATACCCAATTCTTACCTTTCCTCTAGGGTTGCTCAAGCGTAAATTAAATAACTCTCCTTCCAATGCGACATCATTTACCAAGGGAACTGTTACTGTCTGAGTGGTTTCTCCGGGGGCAAAATTGACCTCAATGGGAGTCGTGCTGCCATACGAGGGGGATGTCGCTGAGTTATTAACAATAAATATAGTTGCCCCTACAGTTGCATCTAAATCACCACCTTGGCGTTTCACTGTTATTGCAGCGATCGGCGTGCCGTCTTCTTTTCTTTCAAACTTCGTCTCGCTCAATTCTAATATTGAGCTAATCGGAGTAATTTCGCTGGTAAATTTAGAGGCTGTAATTTCGTTGCTGTTAATTCCTTTTAAAATAGCGAGATACTCGCCAGTCACTCGATCTTGAATTACTGTATCGTTTGCCAAATCGCTGCTGCCTTGATAAATGCTCAAGTCTTGAAATGCTAAGCCGCCGTCCAATGCAATTAAGTCAAATCCTTGACCGAAGTCGCTAATAATGTCAGCATCGGATAGATTTGTGCCGCCAGTAGTAAAAAAGCCGGGAACGCCATCGATTCTATCGATTCTGCCGATAACAAACAAATCGCCACCGCTGCCGCCTGTTAAAGTATCGCCCCCGCGATCGCCAAAAAGGACATCATTTCCTTCCTCTCCAAATAAGAGATCGCTTTCTTTTCCGCCGCGAATTATGTCATTTTGTGTCCCGCCGTAAACTGTATCTAAACCTTCACGGCCATTGAGAGTATCATTGTCTTCGCCCTCGTAAATGAAGTCGCTGCCGAAACCAGGAAATATGATGTCGCCATCGGTTTTTCCCTTAGCGGTATCGCTGCCTAATTGACCGTAAAGAATATCATTAGGTGTTTCGCCTAAGAGTTTATCGTCATCTTTGCCAGCGAGAACGATGTCGCTGCCTTTTTTTTCCACCAAACTGCCACTACGTTCATTGCCATTGAGTTCTTCTGTGTGGCTACCGATTAGGTTGCCAGAGTCAGATCGATCGCCTGCAGGTTGCTTGCTGCCAATACCTCCGAACAAGATATCGTTGCCCAAGTCGCCGTAAATGATATCGTTGCCCCTATCTCCGAATACCCGGTCATCTCCTTTTCCTCCGTGTACGGAGTCATTATCTTTGCCGGCGTAGATAGTATCATTATTTTGTTTCCCGTTAATGTAGTCATTGCCTTCATTAGCCCACAGCAAGTCGCTTCCTTCGTCACCAAGGAGTGTGTCGTTACGGCTATCGGCTTGGATGATGTCGCCCAATCGCCCACCTGTCAGAAAATCCTGTTCTTGCGTTCCCTCAAAAGTAGGCATTTTAGGTTCCACCTATCAAAAATCTGCACGATCGATTTTACATCCACTCAAAACTCATATTATCTAGCAGATATATATAACGTCAATTAACAGGCACTTATAGATCGGATCAGCATGGCGCAACTGGCATTGCTGGCGATCGCCCAACGCTTGCCCTCCTAAAACCCCAATTGTCGCACTTAACCACCGCGCCCCAGAGTTTTTGAGTTTGTGACCCCTGGATGGATTCACTAACTTTTTTGTAGAACATCAACAGCACCATCATCAGCCTTTTGAACTTGGTGCTGTTTATTGAATTGACGATCGCTTGTTGTTGGGGAATGTACCGGGGTTGGACGATCGGTGAAGCAACTGTTGGCAAAATAGTCTTACTAGCCGCGATCGCTGCAATCCTGTTTCGCTTCTGGCAAGGGAGCATCTCATATTTGTAAAAATACTTCTTCTGGCTCCTTCCTTCTTCTGGCTCCTTCCTTCTTCTTCTTTCCTTCTGCCTCCTGCCTCCTGCCTCCTGCCTCCTGCCTCCTGCCTCCTGCCTCAAAACTCCAATTTCTAGCGGAGGGCTGCAAAGGTGAGATGCTCCCTCTGGCAATCCTGGCCGCATGAGGCAAGCGGTGTTAAGTGTGTGGCCTCAAGGCGCGTTTTGGGTGTTTGTTGGGGGATTAGTCGGCTGCACTTCCAAGTGGGTTTTCGAGCAAGCTGTTGCCCGCAACTGATAAGTTGAGATTTAAACTCTTGTCAAACGGTAGATTAACCGCATCGGCGTTGTTTTATGCTGCGGATTTGATTTCTTTCGTTTCAGCCATCCTCCCAAGCCCAGGGCTATAGCTGAACCAAAGATTGTGGTCGGTTCAGGCACAGGCTCGGCAACGTCGGCGGTTTCAATTACTAGACTGGAACGACCAAGAGCATCAGTACCTCCCAGAGCGACCCCACCAACGTTCAAGAGACTGATGGCAAACCCAGCAAAAGTATCGCCATTGCTAACTCGCTGATTTACAAACGGAGTTACGTCAAAGTTAAGAGTATCACCCGGAGATGAGGATGATATATCTACAGAAGTTAACAATACTTCATCCCCCAAAAGATCTGATGCTTCGGCTGTTCCGTTTCCTAAATAGCCAAAGATGCCCAGAGTACCAGGACGGCCTCCTTGGAAACTGGATATCTTATCCTGAAAGATAGCACTACGAATAATTGTGTTAGGAGCAAGAAAAAAGTTGCTAATATTAAATTCAGCTAACCTGGTTGTTATACTACCCGGCCCGTATGACACGTACTCATCCCCAGGGATAAGCCTAACGTCCTCATACACACCCATCTGATACATACTTGCGGTCGCTCCAAATTGGATAGTAGGTGTCAAGGTAAATGTAGCTGCTTTAACTTCTTCGCTTGTTCCCAGAACAAAACCTAGAGCGGTGCAAACAGAGGCAACGGCAACTTTGCGGTATAGATTCTTCATACAAACTACATTTCCTTTTGTACTAAACAACTTGACTAAAAAGCCCATTTAGTAATCAAATTACCTAAATACTAGCTAGCTTACTGAAAAAACCATAATTCTTTATTTAACTTATTCAATCTTAACTAGAAAGTTAGCTGAATCAATGCTCTAAAGAGCAAGTAACGATCGCCATTATCAAAACAGAACCGCTGCGACCATCGCCTCAAACCGAATCATCCATCCATCCATCCACACTCCGAACAATCCCGATGAACAGGTGGCGTTTCCTATTTGGGATAAGTCATTTCGCAGCGGGGACATTGACCAGTAAACAGTGGGTGGGTATCCAAAAGTTCTAACTGTTGTTCCAAAGTCCACCCCTATCTCGGTTGCAGGATGAGTTCGCCGTTGTAGTAGCTTGCACCTTCGGGTTCCCATAGTTCCTCCGGCGGGGCGTTGGGGTTGACGGGGTGACAAGCAGGTTGAAAGCAAAGCTGCGTCAAGGTTTTGAGTTGAGTGACCAAGCGAAAATATCTTCGCGGGCGTGAGTGAATAAAAGAGAATGGCGAGATCATTTGAATCAGGTTCAAGGATCTCTCGGAGGATCTTATGAGTAAGATAAGCCTGTCAATAATCCGCTATCTTTTTTGAGGTTCAGGGGCTTCAATGCTTTTACCATCAAGATTCCAGAGGCGTTGTCACCCCCTCAATGATTTTTCCCCGATCCCCATCGGACCCTCTCCCACTCTCGCCTATGGGTAGCAGCTTATTATATCAAGTCTGATAGTGAATACCCTCTAAGTTGGGTTGAGGAATGAAACCGAACACTATCGATTTTAGATTTTAAATTTGTCCTCGCATCTAAAATCTAAAATCTAAAATCTAAAATCGCCTCACTTGCCCGAAATCATTTTTCCCAGGGTTTCCGGCAAGTGAATTATATGTTGGAAAAGCTGATTTGGGCCGATGCCAAACAATAACTGCATCGTCAGCACAATTGCTGCTAAACCAATCGCTGTCCCGATGCTGGCTTTCAATACTTTAAAAGCCCAATTAAAGACTAGCCAAGATACAAGTAACGAAGCAATTAAGATAATTATTTCTATTGGCATATAACATTTTTAACTTGATTTTAACTCTACATAACTTACGCATCAATACCAAAGAAACCGGGTTTTTTATCTGTGTTAAAGGCTTAAATGCAGTATTTCTGTAAAAACCCGGTTTCTGCGTCCCAGATTACTCTACTTATTACTTTAAGCAATACTGCCGCGCTTCCGTGTTTCCTTATAAGAAATTCCGACATTTTTTAAGCCGGCTTTAATCATTTGCTGCTCTAACAAAGCGAAAAAGCGAGTTCGATCGCCCCCCGTGACTACCGCTTGATTGTGAGCTTCTGCTAGCGTCACCGGATACCCACCGCCTTTGTGTACTTGAGCCAGCATCATTCCTAATGCTAAATCTAGCTGTGCTTTATCTTGTGCTACCCATTCCGGTACTTCTATTCTAGCAATTTCTGTGCCAACGTGAACGTAACAGAAATAGACGGAATTAAGACCATACAAATCTAAAATTCGAGCTTGGGATTTCCACAAAGGGCTTCTTTGTCCCGGTGACAGGATTGTTGCCCACAATATGGCATCCCGCAAGGGTTCAAATTCTTGACAAGGTGCTTTTTCGGCGAAAGAAATTGTGGCGGCAAATCCGACGTTCGGGCAATTTGTCATGCAGTCTGGGACTTCGTGGGTGCAAGCTTCAAACCGTAAAAAAGATAAGCTTTCGGTGCTGCGAGAAGCACTTAAGTATCCTAACAGCGGAATTCCTGCTAAACGCAACTTGTCCCAAGATTCTAAAATTGGCAGCAAAATTTGATCGCGCGCTTCGCTGGGTAACTGTTCCAAAAACCAATAAATCAGGGAACCGTCTACCATTGCTAAAGCTGGCGCGGGCAATTTATTGTCGTTAACTTGGGCCCAATTGCAGCCCATTTCTGCTAAGGCAATTGCTTCGGAAACTGCCCGCCGGTATCCCATCCATTCTTCGGTTCTAATTCCCCACTGTCGCGAACCGTACAAGTCTTCGGGTTTGTAGAAAACTTCGGGTACGCTGTCTAAAACTGGGTGGCGGCTTTGCCCGTAGTGCAGCATGACTGTGCCGACGTTTAGCAGGTAGCAGTAGGCTATTTCGTGATGGTTGGGGGAAATTTGCGATCCGTCTGTGGCAAAGACTGTGTGGGCGGCGGGGGGTGCGGTGATGTAGGTGCGATCGTCTAAGGGCTCGATCGGCGTGGCAGCATTGAATAAAGTGCGATCGCGCCAACTCTCTTGCAATTCCACCAATTTTTCCTGTTCCGCAGCAGCCTTTACCAGCAAATTCTGAGCCACTTCCAAACGTTGGCGAGCGGCAGCCGCTTCCACATTCAAATGTTGGCTCATTCCCTGCATTGCCTTGGCTGCTTTAGTTAAATCGAGCATGGGTTTTAAGTCTCAATATCAGAAAGCTTTCAAGCTGAGAAATTATCAAAACACTTTTCAATTTTTTGGTGCCGAAGCTTGGTTTTTTGTCATACACGCGGTTTGATCAACTAAAATACTTCGTAGCAGCCCGCAGAAATAGTAAAAAAACCCGGTTTTTGAGGTCAAGAGTACCTGCAATAGTCTAAAAAAAAACACATTTTTTTTTGTCGAGATCCTTGCTTTTTTGAGGAATTTCTGTTATATTTATCTTATAATGGGATGGTGGCAAAAATAATATTTTTGCCACCATCCCATTATATTAAAATACCATGTCTACGCCGCAAAAGTCAACAAAAAAGATGTAAATTTTTGTTGTTTTTTTTGACTCTGAAAAGCGAAAAAAAAATCCACCTGTCCACAAATCTAACATCAACAGTCGCTCGGCAGCCAATCGGCAAAATCTCCGGCAAACTGGGACAGAGAAAGCAATTGAACGGGTGGATTTTGAGCCACAGATTCCCGTTCTGGCAAAGTATTGTAACCCCAATCAGCCAAAAATAACCTCACCTGAGATAAATCCGGCTGCTGCTTCACCGACAGCAAGGTTTTTAACCGGTCTTCCACAAACCAAATAGTCGAATCTTTGCCAGACGCAGCCATAAATTCCCGCAAAATTTGGTGTTTCGGCTTGTTGTATTCCTTACCAAAAATTAACTCCTGCGGCATTTGTACGCCTGCTAGCTGCAAAAGTTCCCGCACAAAACGGCCTTCCTTTGTAGTGACGATCGCCACTTTCACCGAACTCTCCTGCAACGAGTGCAAGCGATCGGCAACCCCTGGATAAAAGCGGTGCAAAGACAGCCACCCAGATAAATCCTCAGCAATCCAATTATCGCGCAATCCGTCTAACATAGCGCCGACAGACTGCGCTTTTAAATTATTTTCGGTCAACAAATAGGGTACTATATTGGGCCACTCTAGCAAAATTTGCTCTGGGGAAATTCCTGTCAGCAGTGCGCGGATCAGCAGCGGCATTTCCCAACCAGTTTCGATGGCGGGCCGCACTCGGTAAAAACTCAAAGCTAAATCTGGATCGGGCACTGTTTCGACGGGTTTCCAGATTTGACAGTAGGTACGCCAAGCGGTTTGGAAATATTCGATTAGTCCGTCACAAATCACACCGTCAAAATCAAGAGCTAGAATTGTCGGAAAGTTATTAGCCATCAATCGATTTTAGATTTTAGATTTTAGATTTTGGATTGAAGAATTGGAGAATTTGAGAATTGAACAAAACGATATCATATCATTTCCGGTTACAGCGGAATGATGTTGACAGTGAACAGTGAACAGTCAACAGTCAACAGTCAACAGTGAACAGTGAACAGTCAACAGTCAACAGTCAACAGTCAACAGTCAACAGTGAACAGTCAACAGTGAACAGTCAACAGTCAACAGTGAACAGTCAACAGTGAACTCGAATTTACTATTCCGATGCTAACGGATTTGATATCACTGATGACTCCTGGGACTGGTTATCGGATACTATTTTTTGGTTGTGCCAGGATAAAGACGGGGGCTTGTACCCTGGCTGCTTTCTGTCACTCGATTGAAGAATTGAAGAATTGACTATGCAAACACTCAGCAATGATTGGTGAACAGTCGTTATTAAAAAGACTGAACTAGCGGTTGAGTAGCAATCGATTCTAGTCCTTGGGACTGCAACAAATGCGTCCACTCGGCCCTGGGTTCCGAATCATCGGGTGCGAGGCGCCGCATTTCGGCTAGAGTAGCAAGAGTGTCGTACCAAATCCCATTTTTAGCATAAGCAATCACCTTAGCCATAGGGTCGGGATTTGCCAAATCCTTCTTGAGAGTTTCCTGCGGTTCAATTCGCTGCACGATTCCTTTAACAAAATAATTCCCCGACGGATCGTCATTGCAAGCCACCGAAAACGACCACTGATATCGCTGGCCAATCTCAAGAGATTTTTGGCGATCGCCGATAGCAGGAATACCGACCTCAACTATCCCGGGTTTGTCAACTTTGAAAGTAGTTTTGTAAACCTCGGTTCCTTTTCCATCGTCAGCTTGCAAAGTAAACTCGACTTGAGTCGAAGAGTGAGAAACGTAGGCAAAGAATGTTGGCGACTCTGCTAGCGTTAAACCATCATTGCTTTTAGGTATTAAAGGAATAATAGATAAATCCTTGGGACAAGCATCGCCTCGATGCGTCCCCCCTTGCCGATTGTCGGGGGCTGTGACATCTGGGGGTTTGAAATTAACATTCTGACTCAGCAGAATGGGTGCAGGCACAGCCTGCATCGGTGTAAGCAAACTGGGGAGAGTAACGGCGATCGCCAATACAGTCATCACCAGTGAAGTAAAATGTATAAAACGTTTCATTTTTCCACCCACTTGTAAAAATATTTATAGAGCGCATTTCTAATGTTAACCCGGAGTTTTAGCTCCGGGCGCGATCGAGTAAATGGGTCAATCGATTTTCGATTTTCGATTTTAGATTTTAGAGGCGACCCCCCGGATAAATGCGGGGGCAATAAGTGATTTTAGATTTTCGATTTTGGATTCATTCCACGGATAAATCACGTGGCGGGTACCACATGAAGAAATTCGTGGTCAATTTTCACATCGCCATCGGCAGACCGACCAAACTTCAAGAAATAGCGAGATTTAAAGAGGCCCAACCAGCGGTTGAGTTGCAACAGATTCCAGTCCTTGGGACTCCAACAATTGCGTCCACTTGGCTGTCAGCTTCACATCCCCCGGTGTCTGGCGCCGCATTTGGGCTAAAGTAGCGAGAGTTTCGTACCAAATCCCATTTTGAGCATAAACGTTAAGCCTAGTCATGGGGTCGGGATTTGCCAAATCGCTCTTGAGTGTTGCCTGCGGTTCAATTCGCTGCACGAAGCCTTTAACAACTAAATCTGCCGATCGATCTTGGGGGTCGCAAACCATCGAAAATGACCATACGTATCGCTTGCCCACTTCAAGGGATTTGTTGTTGTCCACTGTAGCAGGAATACTAACTCCTACAATCCCGGATTTGTCAAGTTTAAAGGTTTTTTCGTAGACTACTTTGTCTTCCTTTTCGTTGAGCAAAGTAAACTCTATTTCGGGCGCTGTGTTAGGAATATAGACAAAAATTGTGGGAGAATCTGTTAGGGTTAAACCGATATTAGTTGGAGGCACTAAAGGAGTAATAGATAAACCCGCTGGACAAAGCTTGTTGCCGCGATGTGCCCCTCCTTGTCGGTTGGCGGGGGCTGTTACGTCTGGAGGCTGGAAATTAACATTTTGACTCAGCAGAAGCGGCTGGGATTGTGCGCGCATCGGTGCAAGTGAAGTGGGTACGGTAGCTGCGATCGCAGATACGGCGACCGCAAGTGTAGCCCGATGTAGAAAACGTTTCATTTTGTTGTACCTTTCAGTATAATTGCAAACACAGGCATTCGCTGATGGCGACAAATATTTTTGAGATGCTAGTCGAGGGCGCAGATACACAATTTAAACCTTTACATATCATCAATAACATTTATTAATTCTATCGGCAAGTGGATTGTCCGTCCGAAAAATCAGGTTGCCTAGGTCGCAAGTATCATTGGATACAGTTGCTCGCCACGTACTGTAAATTTTTGTAACAAAGCGGTCGGAGTTTCCGAGTGTTCTAAGATGGAGGAAGTCTCCAGCAGGGGGAAATGTGAAACAACTGCTGTTCCAGAAACGAGTCAAACTTTTATGCTGGGATAATGAGTAAAATATCTAACAAAATTCGATCGGCAGCGACTCAATTGAGTCAAAGGTATAAACTATCACTAGCATTGGCTAAGTCTGTATTAATTGCCAGCGCGGCAGTAACATTATCCTTGATGGGGGCCAGACAGCTAGGAATAGTCGAACCAGTAGAATTAAGCGCTTACGACCAAATGGTGAGGTGGCGTCCCGATGAACAGCCAGACTCGCGTTTGCTAGTTGTGGGGATTACCGAAGCAGACATTCAGAAACTGAATCAGTGGCCAATATCCGATCGCACAATAGCTGAAATCTTACAAAAACTCGACAAAATGCAGCCTGCAGTCATCGGTTTAGATGTACTGCGAGACGTACCTTTAGGAGACGGGCGCGAGGAATTAACTAAACTTTTACAAAAAAGCGATCGAATTATCGGGGTATGTTTAGTCACCGACGGAAGCCCGGACAATCCCGGTTCTCCGCCTGCGCCGGGGCTGCCACAAAACCGCGTGGGATTTGCAGATTTCGGAGTCGATCCGGGTGGCATACTCCGCAGGGCTTTATTATTTATGAAACCGCCGACAATTGAGGGCAACTCCTCGGCCCAAAAACATCTTTGCAATGACAATTCTCAAGTTTTAGCTTCCTTCAACCTCCAGCTAGCCCTCCGCTACCTGCAAGGGCAAAAAATCTCTCCCAAACTGGCACCCGATCAATCTTTATGGCTGGGAAAAACCCAATTAAAACAACTAGCAAGCAATGACGGAGGATACAAAAATGCCGATGTCAGGGGATATCAAATATTAATTAACTATCGTTCCAGGCGGCAAGTCGCAAACCAAGTCAGAATTACGGATGTTTTAGAAGGGAAAGTTGACCCAAATTTAGTTAAAGATAAAATAGTTCTCATCGGTTACACCACAGAAACCGTTAAAGATTTGTTTTATACTCCTTACAGTGGGCGACAGCAAAGCAACCAATTCATGCCTGGTATCGTGGCACACGCACAAGTGGTCAGCCAAATTTTGAGTACAGTTTTAGACAACAGACCGATGTTTTGGTTTTGGCCGGAATGGGCAGAAATCCTGTGGATTTCGGGATGGTCAATTGTGGGAGGAACCTTGGCATCGCGGATGGCTCACCCAGCGAAGTTGACAGTGACATTCGGAGCACTGCTGTGCGGGTGCTGCGCGATCGGCTTTGGGATTTTTCTGTTGGGAGGGTGGGTGCCTGTGGCAGCGCCAGCCTTAGCATTAATCGTAACTGGCGGTAGCATAGTATCAGCAGACAGATTTAATAAAGCCGGATACGGGAAAGCAATTAGCGATCGAGTAAAACAAGTCTTCAAAATCGAAATAGACCAAGCCAAAAAAGAACAGCAAGTCGCAGAAATCACAGAATCTGATTTCTTTAAAGAATTGCAGCAAAAGAAAGATAAACTGAGGATTAGCAAACAAGAAACCTCTGAAAAAACACCTTCCGAACCCCAAGAAATAATTGCCATTACCCCAGAGCTTCCCAATGTCGAAAGTCAGACAGACGAATATCTAGCTCAGTTGCAGGAAAAATCCCAACACCAGAAGCAGCGCGCCGCCGTGACTGAATCGGAAAGCGCCTCTCCAACGGGTGTCCCGATAGGTAGCGGTGGTGGTGCTAGTTCCGCCGAAACTAAACCTGATGACGAGTTCAGCGATTTGCAAACCAAAGCCAAACAGATGCGGCAGCGCAGGGGCGCCCAAAAGATGATAAAAGAGGAAAAAATTGATACTTTCACAGATAAGGAGGATTTGGGGGGGAAGGAAGAATGACCGACAACTCTACTGCATCATCGAGAATTGCATCATAATGGGTTCTCGCAGTTTCTTACCCTAATACGCAGATCATGTCCAAAATCATCTCTGTCCACTCTTACCGGGGCGGAACTGGCAAATCGAACACGACAGCAAACCTGGCATCTATTATCGCTCGCAGCGGAAATCGGGTCGCCATTGTGGACACAGACATTCAATCACCGGGGATTCACGTGCTGTTCGGTTTCAGCGAGAGCAACATGGATCGCTGCCTGAACGATTACCTGTGGGGCCGCTGTCCGATCGCGGATACGGCCTACAATGTGAGTTCGCTGCTGCCAAAATTAGCCAGTAACGGCAACCTCTACCTGATTCCTTCGAGCATTAAAGCAGGGGAGATAGCGCGAGTTTTGCGGGAAGGCTACGACGTGGGACTGCTTACCGACGGCTTTCAAGAACTGATCGAGGTTTTGAACTTAGACTACCTATTTATAGACACGCACCCGGGGCTCAACGAAGAAACCCTCCTCAGCATCACCATTTCCGACATCCTGCTGCTGATTCTGCGTCCGGATCAGCAAGATTTTCAGGGAACGGCTGTCACGGTAGATGTGGCCCGCAAATTAGAAGTTCCCAAGATTTTGATGACGATCAATAAAGCCCCTGAATCCCTAGATTTCGAGGATTTGAAGCAACAAGTAGAGAGTATTTACAACATTCCAGTGGCAGGGGTACTGCCCCACAGCGACCAGATGATGCTGCTCGCCAGCAAGGGAGTGTTTGCGCTGCACTTCCCTAACGACCCTCTAACTAAGGTTGTGGAAGGGATTGCCAAACAGATTGTGGGATAATTGCTGCAGCGAATGCCGATCGCCCGCCCAGGAGTTTCGCTTTCGCTCTCCATTCCTGCGGAGCCATGTCCTCCTGCGTATCCCGAATATTTGGTTAAAGAGTCAGGAGAATGGCGACAAAATGAGATACAAATAGATTATGAGAATTTGTTAAAAAACTTTAGGAGGAGAACTCATGGAATTTGACTTCCGCATACTAATAGTATTGATGCCCGTATTGTTGGCGGGCGGCTGGGCTGCTTACAACGTCGGTGCTATAGCTCTCAAACAAGTACAGAAAATGTTGAACAAGCAAGCATGAACTAAGCATTATCACCAGTAATTTCGCAGCCGGCTGTTTTTTGAGATACAAAACAGCCGGCTGATTTGTGCATGGGATCTGCTTAAGTGATGGCTGATTCTTGGTGGGCAATTTACGACTGCAGAGAGAGGGGGCAAAAACCAAAGAAAAGTTACGTTTAAAGATTAGGCAGAAACCGGGTACGCTCAAGCAAAATACTTGGTTGCAGCAAACGAGCCTGGGTAAAAAAACCTAGTTGCAAAAGCAGGGCGATCGTGTAATTTCTGATTTTGATGTTTTGAACTTTACTCAGGATTTATGAGTAGAGTGCCCTAAAAATATTTGGTAAGCACGTTATCGCAGAAAATATGAGACAATCACAAAAGTATTTGCCCTAAGAATCGCCCTAAAAACTACGAAGTTTAACTTGTAGGGAATATCGGTCAAATTGTCAATGTTAAATTCCTATATCTTGAGATAGATTATGCTTTTTCCCCGATCGAGCGGCATGCTAGTCCACCCCACGTCCTTTCCCAGTCGATTTGGCATTGGAGACATGGGAATAGAAGCATATCGCTTTATTGACTTTTTAGTAGAGAGCGACCAGCAATACTGGCAGGTATTGCCGCTGGGGCCGACAGGATACGGCAATTCTCCTTATTCCTGCTATTCAGCAATGGCGGGAAATCCGCTGCTGATCAACCCAGAAATGCTGCGTGACGCTCAATGGCTCGCCGATGAAGACTTCGCTAATTTACCAGAATTTCCGCTCGATTATGTAGACTTCGAGCGGGCGATCGCCCTGAAAGTGCCTTTGCTAAAAAAAGCTTGCGAAAACTTCAAAGCCAAAGCATCCCCGATCCAGCAAAAAGAATTCTCAGGTTTTTGCGAAAGCAAAGAGAATTGGCTGGAAGATTACGCCTTATTTATGGCACTAAAAGATCACTTTGGCGGTGTTAGCTGGAACAATTGGGAACCAGAAATTGCCCGTAGAGAGCCAGAGTCGCTAGAGAAATGGCGCCAGCAGCTAAATGCTGAGATTTATTACTACAAATACGTCCAGTTTGAGTTTTTTCGCCAGTGGACGGAGTTGAAACGCTATGCTAACCTGCGGGACATTAAAATTATTGGCGATATACCGATTTATGTAGCTCACGACAGCGCGGATGTATGGTCTCATCCAGAAATATTTTGCTTGGATGAAGCCACCGGAGAACCAGCTTTAATGGCGGGAGTCCCGCCTGATTACTTCAGCAATACAGGTCAATTGTGGGGCAACCCGGTATACAATTGGGAGAATTTGCAAGCAAATAATTTTGAGTGGTGGGTGCAGCGTTTTGAAGCGATTTTCGCTTATGTAGACGTAACTCGGATCGACCACTTTCGAGGATTTGACGCTTACTGGGCGGTGAAGCGCGGACAAGAAACTGCGATCGAGGGAGAGTGGATTAAAGCGCCGGGAACAGCTTTGTTGGATCTAATTAACGAGAAGTTTGGCAACTTGCCGATTATCGCTGAGGATTTAGGGGTAATTACTCCAGAAGTGGAAGCTTTGCGCGATCGATACGAGTTTCCAGGAATGAAGATTTTGCAGTTTGCTTTTGCCGGTGGTCCGGGCGATCCTTTTTTGCCTTTTAACTACGATCGCAACTGCGTAGTTTACACCGGCACCCACGACAACGACACGACTGTCGGCTGGTTCAATCAACTGCAAAACTACGAAAGAGATGAGGTTTTGCGTTATTTGGGCTGCATCGATCCCCAAGGAATTCACTGGTCTTTAATCCGCATGGGCTGGATTTCTATTGCTAATATGGCAATTGTGCCGTTTCAAGATTTGTTGGGTTTAGATACTGACGCGCGGATGAATTTTCCGGGGAAACCAGAGGGAAATTGGGGATGGCGGTATCGACCCGAAGCTTTGAATTGGGAAGTGCGCGATCGGCTCAAAACCATGACTTACATCTCCGGCCGCGCTCCTAATAAACATTGATTATCGCGAAGGGGTAATTGGTAATTGTTAATGGGTAATATCCAATCTGTTAGCATCGGAATTATTCCTATCTCTATACTCTTGATCTGCGTGAATCAGCGTCAATCCCTTGTCATCTGCGGTTCAGAAATTCTCTTTTTTTGACCGCAGATACAGGCAGATAAACACAGATTAACGCAGATGAATGATATCAATTACGCTTGCACCATCCGTGATTGTTAACCGAAAGCATCCAGGCTACAAGCCCCCGGATTCATCCGTCCAGAAATAAAAAACCTGTATCCCATGAAACTTGCCGAACGTATTTATCTCGCGCAAGTCAATGCTTCAATTCTAAAATCTAAAATCTAAAATCTAAAATCGATTGACTGTTGACTGGATTTGACTATTCCGATGCTACCGGGTTTGATAGAATGGGTAATTGGTAATTGGTAAGGAGTGCATCAAGACGGACATTATAATTAAACTCTGTGGACTGCCCGCTATTACCTATTACCTATTACCCATTAACAATTACCAATTAACACTCAACCTTCATTCTTGGGCGGTGCTGAAGGCTTGAGTTCGCTTGCTTTAAAAACAACTTCTTTGGCGACTCCAGGATCTCCGAGTGGTTCGGCTTGTCCGTTATTAACAGCAACCATTACCCCGCCGGCGTTACCTGCTACGACGACCAATTGCTTTTGAGCCCCCCAGGTGCGAACAGTCCCGGTCGGCAAAGTTCCCTCAAACTCTGTTTTACCATCGACTTCAACTTGCATCCACGATTCTGCTTTAAAAGTGACGTTAACCATCACTGGTTTATTGGCAGATTTATTTGAATTTTGACCGGTTCTTACTGCTTCGACAGCCTCGTAACTATCCGGTTTCTGATTTTGTGAGGCTCTTGATGCCTCAGCAGCGGCGCGAGCTTGTTCTTGCTGACCAAGCGCTAGTTCTTCGGCTCCCGCACCGTTTTTTGCGGTAATAGAACCGCTCATCAACTGAGATAAGACATTGACCGAACAGATAATTAGAAATGTGTAAAAGAGGTAGAGGTGCATCGGCCGCAACTGAGGCCCATCTTGCCAGGATAGCTTGGTTCTCGATCGGGGTGGCGGTTCGATCGGGAAAAAGTCGGCAAACTGAGTTCCGTCCAAACCCATTGCTTCAGCGTAGCGCTTGATCAAACCCTGAGTGTAGACGGGCTCGGGAAGTTGGTCGAGTTGACCGTCCTCGATTGCTTGTAGCAGATTCCGCCGAATCATTGTTACCACGGCTACTTTGTCCAAACAAATCGACTGCTGTTCGCGGTACTGACGGAGTTGAGTTCCAATTTCCGCTAGCTTCTTCTGAGCTGTTTCTGGCTCTTGGGAGTGCAGTTTCTGCTTAGTTGTTTTGAAGAATAAAAACAATAAATTCTTTGTCATATGCTGTGCTCCTGGGAATTTACTGGCACGCTTATTGATGTTAGGTTGACTAGATTCCATAAATAAATAATTTCCGCATCTTCTAGGGGTCGGCAGCAGCCTGGTGGCAATATTGGCGAACCAGGCCGCTGCAATTGAATCGGGCCAATGGCTGTGCGGTGCAGGCGCACCACGGGATATCCCAAGATCTCGGCTGTTCGCCGAATCTGTCGGTTTCTGCCTTCTGATAGAATGACTTCTAACAGAGTTTGGTCTTGCGCGCGATCGAGAACTTTAACTTTCGCGGGCAAAGTTTTTCTGCCGGACAAGATGATGCCCTGACGCCACGTTTGTAGTATGGGTTCCGGGGGATCGCCGCTCACCCAAACCTGATAAGTTTTGGCGATCGAGTGACGCGGATGGGTCAAACAAAATGTCAGCTTACCATCATTGGTGAGCAAGAGGGCGCCGGTGGAATCTGCATCTAAGCGTCCTACGGGGTGGATGCCTTGACCGGATCGCAGTTGTGGTGGCAGCAAGTCGAGAACTTTCGATCGGGCCCTTGGATCGCTGCAAGTAGAAACTACGCCGGCCGGTTTGTTGAGCAACAGATATACCTGTGCGGGTCGATCCGTTGGTTTCACTGGGACTCCATCGACTTGGATAAGATCGCGATCGGGATTCGCTTTTTCTCCTAAGCGAACAATATTGCCATTAACTCGGACTCGTCCAGCTACAATCATCTGTTCTGCAAGACGACGAGAGGCAATGCCCCACTGGGCGAGGATTTTTTGCAGCCTTTCATCAGACATGACGGGAGTGTGGAAATCCCCAACGAACCAGCGGTGGGGAGGAAACACGACACGGTTAATTGATTAACCGTACTAGCAATGCTCAATTCCTGGTTGGGAATAAATTATAATGCTGACCAATTATTAGAGGACGCCCAGCCTGGCACAGATTGTCCTTGTGCCCGGTGCAGATTGTCCTGATGGCATTACCCTGAATGCTGTGCAAAAACTACGACGAAAAGACTCGCGGCAGGCACAGGTTTGCACCGTTGGTTTGCGGCTGGTTTGAAAGGTGTGGGTCTGACCCGACCATAAACCAACACTACCATAAATCCCGTACTCCTGGTTAAATTTATACGCTCGATCGCGAATTTTTCATCGGGATCGCACAACTCGTGAACTCCCCAAAGATCCCAAGGGGAGAAAGGTGAGAATTTTTCTGCTTCTGGCGTGGCTGATGCCAGATTTCTGCTTGATTTTGGAGTTAATGGGACTTGTGTTCATCAACCCGGTTTCTAAGGAAAATCAGAGGTTGACGGCGATAGATATATGAATAAACCGGGTTTTTGAGGCCGGATGCACAAGCTCTAGTTAAATTTCTGTGCTTGAATATTAAGGTTTATATTCTGAAATCGTTTATGACTGTCGATCGAAACTCTCTTCAATTTGACAATAGAGATGGGGCTGCTGGCTCTGGTGGGACTGTTAATCTCGACCTTGAGCCGGGGAGACCTTCGCCGAGTCAAGGCAGCCGGATCGCGAGCGCGGTGCTGTCTCCGGCGGTACAGTTGTGGCTGCGATCGCAAGTTCAGCAGGTGGACGAGTTGAAGGTGAAAATTGAGGGGAGCGATCGACAAATCTTCAGCGGTGCGATCCCCAAAGTCACGGCTGCCGCTCGGGGTGCTGTGTATAAAGGACTACACCTAACTGAAGTTGCCATAGAGGGCTGTGGCATTCGCATCAACCTCGGTCAAGCTCTCAAAGGCAAACCCCTGCGTCTGATGGAATCCGTTCCCGTGGCAGGCGTTTTGAGGGTCAGCCAAGCGGATTTGAATGCGTCGCTGAAAGCGCCTTTGCTGGCTGATGCTTTGAGCGAATTTTTGCTGCCTATGCTGCCACTAACAGATAGGGAAAAGTCGCTGAAGTTGCAAAATTCGCAGATTGTAATTGAGGCGGGTTTGTTGACGCTTTCGGCGGCAATTTTGCGCGCTGGCGGTAGGCAAATTCCTTTGGTATTGCGGACTGGTTTGCGGATAGCCAGCGGTCGCGAATTGATGTTTGAATCACCAGAAATCGAACTCAATGGAGAATTAAAAAGCAGTGATTTCAATGGTTTTAAAATTGATTTTGGGCCGGAAGTTGAGATAGAAGAATTGATTTTGAGTCCGGGGGAGATTGTTTGTCGGGGAGGAATTAGAGTTTTGCCTTAGTTAGTTGACAGTTGGCTTTAACCTGGTTCTTCGGTAGAGCCTGGGAATACATACCCAATGCCCAATTCCCAATTCCCAATTCCCAATTCCCAATTCCCAATTCCCAATTCCCAATTACCGATTAATTAAAAAAGAGTCGATCGCGGGCAACAGTAAAGTGACAAAATAGTAGACTAACGGCGCGGTAAAAACATAACTGTCGGTGCGATCGAGAATGCCGCCGTGACCGGGGATCAACTGTCCCGAATCCTTAACGCCGGCGTCTCGCTTCATCATCGACTCAGTTAAATCTCCCAACAGGCTAGCAACCCCAATCAACAGACCAAAAGCAGCCCCAGTATACGGCCACCCCGGCCAGTGTAAATACCCAGACCCAGCGACGGCCACGGCGATGCTGCCGCAAACTCCAAATACGGCACCTTCAACGGTTTTTTTGGGGCTGATGTGGGATAGGCTAGTGCGCCCGAAGAATTTGCCGACAAAATAAGCCCCAATGTCAGCGGCCCAGATGCAGAGGAAAGCCAGCAGCAGCGAAGTCAATCCTAAAGATATGTGGCTGGAAGTTGTCCAAGACGGCGGCGAGGAAATGTTAACGGGCAAATTGCTTGCTACTGCTTGCGAAAGTTGGGTTGTAGCAAGATTGCCTGGGTCGAGGCCGACTCGCAGCCGTACCCAATAGCTGGGCAAATAACCGCCGTAGAACAATCCTAAAACTGAGGAGGCAATATCGGCGATCGTCGATAATTTAGGTTGGAATAACAGGTAGAAACAAATTAATGTTCCCGCTAAGGGGAACATGGCATCTACGAGTTCCGGTGCTAGGGCGGCAGTAATTAATAGCCCTTGACTGACGGCTAAGGTAGTTTTGGCAGCGGGTGCAATACCTTTAGCCCTGGCTAATTGAAAATATTCCAATTGCCCTAGGTAGACGATGACTCCAAAGCCGACGGTGAAGTACCATCCGCCCATAATAATCATTCCCAAAGCAAGGGCGATCGCAACTATTCCACTCAGGATACGAGACCAAGGCATAAAATGAATTTCTCTTGCAGACGGCGGTGGATCATTCGATTTTGGATTTTGGATTTTGGATTTTGGATTTGAGATTTTGGATTTTTCTAGAGCACGAGTTGATCCCTTGCACAACTAACCCCCATCCCCCATCGGTCATCCAATATCTCAAGTCAGGCGGTCAATCCAGCTATGGTGGCCCCTATTCTTAAGTATGAAGGTTAATTGAACGTAAAAAAGGTTAAGAATTACATTTAGGAATGGGCATAGGGCATTGGCCAAACAGGGCATTGGGTATGTATTCCCAGGATCTGCCGAGGAACCAGGTTAAAGTTAACTGTCAACTGTCAACTGTCAACTGTCAACTGTCAACTGTCAACTGTCAACTGTCAACTGTCAACTGTCAACTGTCAACTAACTTCTAATCCAGCTTTTCGCCGCTGAGAATAAATATGGGATTGACGGCGGCAAAGGTTTGACTGAGGCCGCGAGTCTCCAAGCGGTTGACGGCGGACTGGACTACTTCAATGTTGCGGACTTGCAACTCGGCGAACCCTTCGGAAAGGGCGTAAAGATTCTCTAAATTGCCAGCGGTGGCGACAACTCTACCGTGGGGTTGCAAGTACCGCCAGACTTCTTGGAGAATGGCTTTAATGGGGCGACCTCCTTCGATGCAGACTCGGTGGGGGGGTTGGGGCAGGTTTTCCAGGCATTCCGGGGCACTGCCTTCTATGACTTCTACGTTGTCGAGCTCGAATCGATCGCAATTTCTGCGAATCAAGCTTGCTACTTCTTCGTCCCTTTCGACGGCGATAATGCGACCTTTGGGACACAGCAAACCTGTTTCTACGGCGATCGTACCAGTACCTGCACCGATGTCCCACACGACTGAATCTGCTTGCAGCCGCAGGTGGGAGATTAACAGCAGTCGGACTTCTCGCTTACTCATGGGAATTCCCGGTAAACGTTCAAATAAGTCATCCGGGATGCCTGGAGTGACGTAGGGCCAAAGCATAGTTATATTTTTGATTTTTGATTTTTGATTGAAGCAAGACGGCAGTTGGAACTCGCCGAAGAAGTAGAAATTCTCCCAATTTCCCCCAAGCCTTAATATTTACTGTCGCACAACCTTGAGAGTTTGGAGGTTTCTATCGCTACAACCTGTGATTTTGCCGCCGGCGGCAAGGATTTGTTGCAGGTAGTCAACGGCTGCTGGGGTAATGATTTCACCGGGCATCAGGACTGGTATTCCTGGGGGATAGGGACAGATGAGTTCGGCGCACAGGCGATCGACTGCTTTGTCTGCAGGTAGTGTTTCGGTTGAGGAAAAGAATGCCTCGCGCGGGGACAGTGGGGGAGGGGAAAATCGGGGGGGGGAGAGAATCTCGTCTTCTTTCTGACTTCTTCTTTCTAACTGAGATATTGCAGGATGCTCAAGAACGGGCAAGATGCCCGTTCCACAACACATCAAGTTTCTTGTGGGGAGTAGGGGTTGGGCATCTTGCCCGCCCCTAAAAGGCTTATTGACTATCGTGTTAGATGTGACTTCTAAAAGAGTTAAAGCTTTAACTAAATTGTCAATATCTGATTCTGTATTTCCCAAGCTGATAATAAATGTTAGATGTTGGGGCATGGGAAGTTCTGCGGTGACGCCGAGTTGAGAGTGCAGAATTTCATCTGCAGCAAATCCTGTGATTCCTAAATCTGATACTTTTACTGTTAGCCTGGTGCGGTCTAATGCTGCAAAACCCGGTGTATTTAAAGGTTCTAAAACTGATAAGCCAGGAATTAGATTGATGCGCGATCGCGCTTTTTCGGCTAGCAGTAAAGTTTGGGTCATTAACTGTTCGCCGTGGAGTGCCATTTGTTGGCGGGCTGCGTCTAGGGATGCTAATAATAAGTAACTCGGACTGGTAGATTGTACTAACTGCAATGCTCTATTTAATTTTTGGATATCTATGCGATCGCCCTTGATGTGCAGCATCGATGCTTGTGTCATTGCACCGAGGGTTTTGTGGATGGATTGTACTGTTAAATCGGCACCTGCTGATACTGCTGGTTCGGGCAAGTTTGGATGAAAGTTAAAGTGCGCGCCGTGGGCTTCGTCTACTAATAACGGTATGTTGTATTGATGGGTAATTTGGGCGATCGCCCGCAAATCTCCGCAGACGCCGTGATAGGTTGGGTAAACTATCATTACTGCTTTGGCGTCGGGATGTTGTTCTAATGCGGAGGCTGTGGCTTCTGGGGTGATGCTGTTGGCAATATCCCAATCCGGGTTGTACTCTGGATTGACAAAAATGGGAATTGCACCGGATAAAATTAAACCAGAAATTGCCGATGAGTGGATATTTCGAGGTAGGATAATTTTATCGCCGGGGCCGCAAGTCGCTAAGATGGCGGCGATAATTCCGCAAGTCGAACCGTTAGCCAAAAACCGAGTTGATTGGGCTCCAAATGCTGCGGCGGCTAAGTATTGAGCTTCGGCAATTGCACCTTCTGGGTTAAAGAGATTGTCTAACTCCGGCAATTCCGGCAAATCCGATCGAAATACTGCCGCACCGAATAAGTCAATTAGGGGTTGAGAGATTCCTTGTCCGCCTTTGTGTCCGGGGGCGTAGAATGGGGCGTGGGGGTGATTTGTGCGATCGCGCAAGGCATCTAATAGAGGCGTTTGTTGTTGAGAGTTTGCTGGTGACACGCTTAATCCTGATTTGATTATTTGGAATTATAGCAACCGCCGAGGTTTCACTGGAGGTTATTAATTGCTGAAACCCTTGCGGGCAATTCCGCGATTGTATCGACTTCTTCCTTTTTCCTTGCAATCGCCCACAAGCAACACCGTCTCAATTTCAAACTTCTCTAAAATGACTTAACATCGACTGCTTAAGTATGAAACCCAAACAGTTGAAAATCCTGGCTACTGCTTTACTTATGGTTTGTCTAGGGCTGTAGTTTCAGTTAAAGGACAAAATTATACCACAGTCTACGGCTATTTTTCAGCTTACTGTTGTGAGGAAGTTTTGGACGATCGCGCACTACTGTCACAAACTACCAAGACGCTTTAACCGATTGACCCAAAAGCTATCAAAGTTAAGCTTTAATTCAAGGTAGATTATTGAGTCGCGATCGCCCAAAATTCTATCCTAATTGAGCTTGCCAATTCATTGCATATTGTGCAATCAGCTCTGCCTGGTCAGTCCAATTAACGATTTGACGTGCTTTAATAAAGTCCACGTCGTTGCCAGAAATACAGTCATCCAGCTTGATACCCGCAAACACACCCCACTTCATACCGTGCACCAAGATAAAGAGTGCAATATCAGGGTGAATCACTAGATCGGGATTGTTAACTAAGTCTAGCGATAGCAAATCCGAATATTTCCGATAATTGTAATCCCAGGTCAGTTGCACGTACCCCCGTCCGTAAAACGGATAATAGCGCAGAGTTTTGCGGTGGTTCTCCCCTTCAGGTTCGCCCAAATAATACGATTCCTTTACGGGTTGGAAACTATCTGCAGTTTCATGTTCAACAGTTGCGAGAATGTAAGCAATTTGAGCTTTAGAAGTAATTCCTTGGCGATGAGCTTCTTTGATAATTGCCTGCACCGCTGCTTCTTTATCACCGCCTTTCCAATCAGGTAACTTTCCAGCACCCTGCTTGGCATCGAGTAAAGCTTTAGCGGTTGTTGCCCCTAACACATCCCCGCCATCAAGTTTACGGCTGGCTTTAAAACTTCTTAAGGCTTCTTGCGTTTGAGTGCCGTAAATCCCATCAACAACCTCTAAAAGATGATTAGCGCGTAAGATGGTTTGAATTTCTGCACAGAATAGTTGATCTTCCACTAACACTCCAGAGTCAATATCATCAAAAGGAATCGATTGCTTTTGGTCAATCACGTCTTGGAGTTTCAGGCCGGATGGTTGGCTGGAAACAGCACGAGACTGTGCAGAAATTAATTGTGTCAGTTTAGTTTGCGTTACAAATCCCGCAATTCCATCAACCTGCAAGCCTTGTTCAGCCTGAAATTTTCGGAGGGCGGCATCAGTTTCGGTGCCAAAGATACCATCTGTTGTAACTGAAATGCCAACGTTGGCTAAATCTTCTTGAAGTTTGCTGACTCGTTCTCCCTGCATCGGAGGTATCACCAGACGCAAATCCCCGTCTTCGTCGCTGCTATAGGGGGCTGAATCAATTCCAGGGGAAAGGAAACTCACATGAAGGTGATCGTCATGTCCATCCCAAAATTCTACCCCTGTAATTTGTGGATCGTTGAACAAAATTGTTTTAATACGCAAAATTGGATTATTGTAGAATAAATCTACCAATTCTTGAGTGCGTTGGCGAGAGTATTTACTATCGTAATAGGTGAGAGGAATTTCTTCATCAGTGTTAGCAACAAGAGCAATATCAACATCGAGTCCCTTGTCATGAGAGCTATGGCCTGGAGTTGGCCCTTCTGCTGTACTGATGTCTCCGATGCCAATGCGGGGTCTAGGATATTTTTTTACCCACTCATTACACACATATTTGAGAGCCTGAATCACTTCGGGACGACCATAGCAATTGTCTCCGTAACATTCATAGCCATCTCCATTGGCAGGCATTTGTTCAAAAAAACCTCGTGTTCCCCAACTGAATTGCTCGATTTCTTCTGCTGTAAAACCAATATGTGCCGTGCAGTGGGTATGGTTATGTTGCAAAGTTTTAGAGCGTAAGTTGCGATTGATTTCTAATACCATTGTTAATTTCCTTTTTAGAGTGTGTTTTTCTGTTGCAAGATCGCTTTTTAGGAAGGCGATATTCGCCAATGCCAATGGCAAGGTAACGGAATGGTTAACATAATGACTCCTGAGTAACAGCCGATCGCAACCACTATATCCCCGAAAACTAAATTCAGCTTTGTCGATCGTCCAAATACCTGACCAGGAATTTCTTGATGGTACCCGCCACGTGATTTATCCGTGGAATCAATCCAAAATCGAAAATCGAGAATCCTCAAGCCCCCGCATTTATCCGTGGGGTCGCCTCTAAAATCTAAAATCTAAAATCTAAAATCGATTGACCCATTTCACGCATCCTTGAGAATTGCTATAGTTCGATCGCCCAAAAACCAGCGATTTTCCCCACAGGCTGATAATTGCGATCGGCCAAAGTGCGAACAGGCTTACCCTCCGCAACATCCCAGAGTGCGATCGTCCGATCCCAGCTTCCAGAAGCCAGCATTTTACCGTCAGGGCTAAAGGCGACACTCTCAACCCAGTCCTGATGGCCGATCAAAGTTTGAATCCGTTTACCCGTCGCCACATCCCAGAGTCCGATCGTGTTGTCAAAACTCCCAGAAGCCAGAGTTTTGCCATCAGGAGTGAAGGCGATACTCAAAACCCCTTGGTGATGACCCCTCAAGCTTGCAAAAATTTGACCCGCAGCCAAATCCCACAGTATGATTTTGTTGTCAAAACTGCCAACAGCCAGAGTTTTACCATTAGGACTAAAAGCAATACTCAAAACACAATTCTTGCCATCTGTCAAAGCGCGAATCAGTTTACCCGTAACCACATCCCAAAGTTTAATAGTTTTGTCGCTACTTCCAGAAGCCAGAGTTTTACCATCGGGACTAAAGGTAAAACTCTCAACCCAACTCTGATGACCGATCAAGGTGTGAATGAGTTTACCAGTAGCCACATCCCAGAGTTTGATAGTTTTGTCGCTACTGGCAGAAGCAAGGGTTTTACCATCAGGACTAAAAGCAATCTTCAAAACCCAATTTTTATGACCCGTTAACCTGTCAATAGATTTACCAGTAGCCACATCCCAGAGTTCGATCGTGTTGTCGAAACTTGCAGAAGCGAGGGTTTTGCCATCCGAACTAAAAGCAATACTCAAAGCTCCTTTTTGAGCGCCTCTGAAAGTTTTAATAACTGTGCCCTTAGCCACATCCCAAAATTTGATACTTTGGTCGAAAGTCCCAGCAGCGAGGGTTTTACCATCGGGACTAAAAGCGACACTCCAAACAGAACGCTGTTGCTCTGCCGAGGGATCTATCTGCTGGATCTGTGCCACATCCTGAACTTGAATAATTCTGTAATACCCCAATCTGGTTTTTTGATTAAAAAGTAAATTTGCATCAATACTACGCATTTTAATTGTCGCTTTTTCTACCGATCGCCACTGCCACCCTGTCAAGCAATAGGCTAATATCAATGCTAAACTATAAAAACCAGTCAATTTTATGAAAAAATTGTGGTATTTTTCTTTGCCAAATATAGCCTTAAACTCCATAGCTGATTTCCTCCCTTAACCCTGAATAATATTTAGACGCTTCTACTTTCACGATGCTCTAGGAACCGCCATTTATGCGATCGCACACCTGGCGGTCTTCTGTACTAAGATTGACATTAGGATTATTGAAATAATCGCGCATCCAAAAGCAACCATGCTTTAATAAAGCATCGAGTTCTAATCCCTCTAAATTCCACAAAATCATCGTCGTATCATCGCTACCCGATGCCAAAGTCTTACCATCAGGGCTGAAACTAAGACTGCGAACCGCCGCAGTATGCCCCGGCAGAGTAGCGATCCAAGTGCCATCCGGTTTCCAGAATTTCAGCGTCTTATCGTCACCCGTCGAAGCTAATATTTTGCCATCCGGGCTAAAACTGATACTATTAGCTGCCACCCTATGCCCCGTCCACCTTTTGAGCAAAGTGCCATCTGTTTTCCAAACTTTAAGCGTGCCATCATTGCTAGCCGAGGCAAGAGTCTCACCATTTGGGCTGAAACTAACGCCATAAACCTGAGCCTCATGCTTCATAGTATTTAGCAAAGTTCCATCCATTTTCCACAGTTTGACGGTCTTATCAAGGCTTGCTGAAGCAATAGTTTTACTGTCAGGACTAAAACTAAGACTCATAACTGAACCGCTATGTTTAGAAAGAGTATTGAGCAAGGTACCATCTGGCTTCCAAAGCTTCACTGTGGTGTCATAACTTCCAGAGGCGATCGTTTGACCATCAGGGCTAAAACTAACGCTCACAACTTGAGCTTTATGACCAGAAAGCGTATTCAGCAACGTGCCATCTTGTTTCCAAAGTTTTACTTTGCTATCCAAACTACCAGAGGCGATCGTTTGACCGTCGGGGCTAAAACTGACGCTATAAACTGGTGCTTGATGCCCAGAAAGCGTTTTAAGTAAAGAGCCATCTCGTTTCCAAACTCCAGCCAATCCGTTAGCACTTGCCGAAGCCAATGTGTCATTTTTTGGGCTAAAACTAACACCCAAAACAATATCAGTCTGCTCCGTCAAAGTTTTACGTAAGCTATTATTTAACTTCCACAGTTCAATGCTATTATCAATGCCGGCAAAGGCAAGAGTTTGACCGTCGGGGCTAAAAGAAGGGCTCCGTCCAGTTAAAGTATTCAGCAAAGTACCATCGCGTTTCCAAATTTTAACAATATTGTCAGCACTTGATGAGGCGAGCAACTTACTGTCTGGGCTAAAACTAACCTTGAAAATATGAGTATTATGCTCAATAGTTTTAACTAAAGTGCCATCGGGTTTCCAGATTTTTACCGTCTTGTCTTGACTTGATGAAGCGATAACCTCACCATCCGGGCTAAAACTAACACTCATAACCGGCGCTTTATGACCAGAAAAACTTTTCAGTAAACTGCCATCGAGTTTCCAAAGCTTGACCGTTCCATCCGCACTGCCAGAAGCAATAGTCTGTCCGTCTAGACCAAAACTAACACTACTAATCGGCCCTTTATCCTGAATGTTTTTCAACAAAGTGCCATCGCGTTTCCAAAGCTTAATTGTTCCATCAGTGCCAGCCGAAGCAAACATCTGACCATACCGCCTAAAACTCACATTAATAACCTCCCCTTTATGCTGAGAAAGAGTATTAATCAAAGTGCCATCGGATTTCCAAATTTTAATCGTCCTGTCCGCACTAGCCGAGGCAATAATTTCTCCATCCGGGCTAAAACTAATGCTATAAACTTCGTTGGTATGTCCCGAAAGAATCCTGAGTAAAGTCCCATCTAATTTCCAAAGTTTAATCGTATTGTCTGCACTAGCAGAGGCAATGATTTGATTGTCAGGACTAAAACTGATGTTATAAATAGGAGCTTTGTGACCTTTCAAGCGATTGGATTCTCTGATGCGATAAATAACGGATTGCAGGGCTGACACAACCTCCTCCTGCGTGTTTGAAGAAACCCAAACTGCCTGTTTCATTATTTTTCTGGCTTTTAAAGCTTCTATCAAAGCATCTAATTCTCTATCGGAGCTAAAAAGTTGTTCAGCCGATAGCGCTAAGCTTCTGCTTTGGGCTTGTAGATTTTGATTCCATTGATAAAATAGAAATCCTAATGTCACAGCAAAGGCTGTAGAAATCAGGCTAATTTTGCGGCGGAGGTTGTTACGCCGGCGTCGGAGGCTGCGCTGTAAAAATTCTGCCTCTACTTCGTTAAACCAATTTTTATCGTATTTGAGATGTTCGTCTAATACGTTCAGATAAGGGTTGGTATCCCAGAGAAATTCTTCTTGTTTTTCTTGGCGGCGTTTTTGGAGGCTGGGTTTGCGCTTCCAGGCTTTAATCAAAGTTGCATTAACCTGGTCAAGAACGTTTTGACAAGAGAGGAGGCTGCTGTCTATAAAATTAACAATGGGTTCTATTTTTTCTTGAAAACTAAGTAGTTTTTCTTGGCTTTTCCACTCGATAGCTGCTGGAGTTAGCCGCCGTTGCAAAATTAAATTTTCCTGATTTTCTCGTTCCCATACTATTAGCTTTTGCCATCCTCGCATCAAGACATCGTGGGCCGGTTCAACATAGCCTTTGCCTTCGGTATCTCGCCCTTTTACTAATAGACGTGCGGCACAAAATTGCTCGATGGCTTTTTGGACTCGTTGATTTTCCGGTTCGGGATAAATTAATTCTTCATCTAATACCCGCCGCCGAGCTAATTCACCACCGCCTACAGCTACCATTCGCAGCATGATGTGGCGGATGGTTTTTGCATAAGCACGATCGCTTTTAAGTAATTCGTCATATTCCGCGTCTGCTCTTTGGGTGAGACTGCGTGTAACTCCGCCCAATTCTTCATAGTCTTCTTGAGTAATTGCCCGATTATTTCTTTTCCCTTCTCTGACGTTTTTAATATAGTTAAAATAAAGTTCGCTCAGGGTGAAAGAAAGTAAAGGTAGTGCTCCGGGCATTTGTGCGACTTCATCAATTAATTGCTCTACCAAGGTGGCCGGTTCAAAATACATTACCTTAGCAGCAGCAGGATCGACAATCGCTTGGCGTAATTCTTCCCGTGTCATGGCGGGAACAACAAATCGTGATTTTTTCCAATAGGGCTTTAATGCTGTATCTCTAAATTGAGGTTCAAAATCTGAACGTAAAGTTATGACGATTCGCAACCAATCAGGGAGAGTTTCTAAGGATTTTTCTAACCAGTTTAAAAATAATTCTTGTTCTTGGCTATCTTGGCTGAGAGTCACTACTTCTTCAAATTGGTCGATGACTAACAGCAATTTTGTGTGAGTAGTAAAATTTTTCCAGGCACTTAGTTTGTATAACAAGCTTTGCAAAGTTTCTCCTGCTTGCAAACTGGGAGAGCTAGTGCTGGCTTCTGGTAAGTCTTTGTCAGAAACCAACTCGTTAGAGATAAGTGATTCTGGTAAATTTTCGTTTTCTAGGGCAGAGTTTAAAGCACTGAAAGGAGACTCACCCGGACGAATAGGAGAGAGGATGCGGCAGTTGGGTTGAGTTTTTTTCAATTGGGGAAGTAATCCAGCTTTGACTAAGCTAGATTTCCCTGAACCTGATGCGCCTAGAACCACAGTTAAGGGATGTTCTGTGACGAATACAACTAATTTTTCAGTTAAAGCCTGTCGCCCAAAGAATTTGTCGCTATCTGCTTCTTCAAATGATTGTAATCCTTTGTAGGGATTGGTGTTTTCATTGAGTTTGGGAGCGGGGGGCAATTGATTAATGTCAAAACCAGGAAGAATAAAAATATATTCGCCCTTATCATGGTGTTTTAACTGTGCAAAACCAGGGGTTTGTTTAGCTGCTATTTTGCAGAATTCTGATTGTAAATAGGCATAGAGTTCGGTTGCGGTAATCACGCCATCTTTGGTAAGGTCTGCTTCTCCCTCAAGCGCCTTGAGTAAAAGTTCTGCAAAGGGAGAGTGATTAGAACTTTCGCTTCGCTGTCCAAACCGATACAGGGAGTCGGCGGCTTTTTCATCATGCGCTGCTGAGGTAATGACTTGCTGGGCGCAGCCTGATGTGTAGCGAGCGTACCGTTCGCGATATACTTTTTGCGATCGCACTGCCTCCCGATGAACTGCCGCCCAGCGAAAAGTCCCAGCAAAGCAGCAATCCAGGATAATTAACGAATGGCGGCATGGCAGTTGGATTAAGCTATCGTGCAATCGCTGCATCGACAGCCAAGTGTCGCTATCATCTCGTTCACCATCTTGAGGAATCAAAAAGCCAGCCGGGCCTTCTGCATTGTCGAGTCCATCTAAGGCGATGCCATGTCCGGCAAAGTAGAACAAAATGCGATCGTCCGCTGCAACTTGCACTTTATTGCCATCGGGAAAAACCAGTATTTTCTCGGCAAAGCCTGCCAAGAGCTCGCTGATATTAGACAGAGTGGCATCTGTATCTAACAGTAACAAAACTTGGTATTGATACTTTTCCTCGATCAGATGGGCAAGTTGTTGAGCATCATTGGCTGCTGTTTGCAAGGGGGGAATGTTGTTAAAATAGCGATCGATACCAATCACCACTGCCAGACTGCGTTTAATCTCCGACATTCTTTAATTCCCCCGACTAATTTATTTCAAGTTTCAGTTTAATTCTGGTAAAACTGTCAACCAAAAACTAATTGCTAGTTCTTTTAAACTGATAGAGTTCTTGTTCGTTTGACTGACTCGTTGATTTTTGATTCACTGGTTGTTGCACGGGAGAACGAGGCCAGAGACCAATTAAGCCAATAGCCGCTGCGATTAAAAACGCAACTAGCCAAATTCCTAAACCTGTTATCCTTGAATTATTTTCTGTTTGAACGTTTAGCGTACCCGATCCAAATGAATGTGCACGGGTGAGATTGTTCGAGGCTGGAGAAGAACTTTCTACGGGAGTTTTGGCAAGCTGTTGTGCAACAGGTAGATGGTTGACTGTATTTTTAACCACAGGCTGAGAATTCATACTCTCTGGCTCATCCTCTACTCTTGCCGCCGCCAAAGGCTTTACTAATAACGGGCTATTGCCATTTGGACTGAGGAAAAGAGCCGCTGCCAGAGCATCTAACCCAGCCTGATGTGTAAAGTAGCTAAGATGGTCGCACGCAGTATCCGGTAATAGGATTTTGGGGGCAGGAGAGCGGTTAGCACTGACATTTTTGATGCTCGTTAAAGCAACGGCAATATCATTAGGTTGACTGAAAAATGCCAATTCTACAACTCTGTCTTTAGTTTTACCAAAAAGGTTGGTCAATAACCGCTGTAAGGGATTTGATTCCTTGTCTGGTTGAAATTCTAGAGCTTTTGAAACAATTGAGCGATCGCCCGCAATAATTGTATAGGGAACCCCTGGGTCAGGATTTTCGGCAAGTTTTTTCAGAAAAGCAGAATCCGGTCGCATTTGCTCTAGCGAGTAATCATTTGCTTCTAAAAACTCCAGTAATTGAGCAACTATTTTGGTCGGCCAAATAATTTTTGAAAGTTGATTCAACCCTATCCCAAGCGCTGTGAAAACCCAATCCTGTACTGTAGGCCAAGGAGAACCCCCATTAGGTGTCCCTAACATCACCAAGTGCTGGACAACCTGATTCCCACCTTCTCGCTCAATAAACCAGCGAGAAACCAAGCCCCCCATTGAGTGAGCCACAATATGCAACTGCTTGCCGTGATTTCCTCCCAAACCAACTGCTTGCAATCTTTGACCTAATAAGCGGCTATTTTCCTCTATGGTTGTTTGGATATTCTCGTAGTCAAAAGTCAAAACTAAGTCATAAATTTCTGCAATCTGTCGCTGTTGTCCCTCCACTTCTACTAACGTCTGTCTGACACTAGGAACCATACTTTGCGTGTCCCCTATAATCCCGTGAATGTAGAGAATGATTCGCTGGGCTTTGGCAACTCTAGCTTTAACTTGCTCTGGATTTTTTTCGTAGCTGACATCACCTTTTTCGCTGACCTCTGCTACAGCTAAAATAGGATATTCATAAGGTCTTCCCAATTTTTGATGGGCGACTTTTTCAAAGAAAATTCTGATGGACCCGTGAAGGCTGCGACTGCTAACTGTTGGTTTGGGTAAGCGTTCCAGCGTAATCTCTGTTTTGCCATCTTCTGTTCTCGCCCCTCTTCCTAATGGCAAGAAAAATTCCCCATCATAAGCAAAAGGTAATATATGCTCATTTTCCGCTAATTCTTGATTGACCAACAAGTTGAGAGGGGTTGTTGGTGTCACCGCTTCATAATCTTCTACATCACTTAACTCCAAAGCACTTAACCCTGGATCAGTGCCTCGGCTGGTTGTAAATTGGAAAGATTCACTCACGCGATTTTGTTGCCGCAAAATCGCAGGTAAAATCAAATTCCCTAAATCTCGACTCGCTTGCGGTACAGTGGTGAGATTCACTTTCGCTTTTAAAGTTGGATGAGCTTGAACTTCGACGGCACCCTGTTGTAAGGCAGTGCTGCGATTAGCCTTAATTGGTTGAGCATCTTGAGGTCGGACAATTGTAATCGTGACTTCCTTTGTCATCCAATCATCATAATTTCCTTTTGCTCTCACGGCTTCGCGAGTATTAAGTTGTGCCATCAAGGTATTCAGAGTTCCCTCTGTTTCTCCAAGAGAACGAGTCAGTTTAGGCGGCGCTAGTCCATCTTGTTTTAGCAAGCTAGCATCAAATTCTGTGGTACATACAATTAGCTTGAGAATATCCTTATATTCAGTAATGCCTTGTTCAAAATATGCGTCTGGCACTTGAAATATAATATCATCAAAGCTGGTAATACTAGAGGGATTTTCTGAATTGTTGGCGGGGAGCAATATGCTGCTATCTCTGTCAAAAAATGGAGTGTCTACGGCAAAACTTTCGGAAAGAACGATTACATTACAAAACAACTTCTTGTCACTTTTATTAGTCAGCCTTATTTGGATGTTTGGCGCTTGCCACTCCCCATTGTCATAGGCGTAATCGACACGCATCTCAGATGAGGAGATGTTTCCGTCTCTATCCCCTGGCGAAGATTCTTGCTGACCGCAAAGCAGAATTATTTCCATTTCCACTTCGTCGGTTTTAATGCGGCTAGTCGCAGGAGTGGAGAGTTGTAAAATGTTATTCCAACGGGCAATATGTTCTAAACGATAAATCACCTGTAAAGCAATTTCATCTGTGTATTCCGACTGATTTGGTTCTTCGGGGATCGGAGCAACTAAAGGCCGGTTATTATCAGGCTGTAAAATCCAATACTGACCCTGACTGACTAACAGATGGTAATCTGCATCTTTAGCTTCATTTACCTGCTGCACATACAAGGAAGGTTTGTTGCCAATTGCTGCTTTTGACAGTGCTTCTTGCAGATTTTTGATGCCTTGGACTTCACTTTCATCGCCCTTAATGTAAATTTTCAACGCTGGCAACGGCAAACTTGTCACCACGGCCCAATAGCTCTCAGTTTCTGATAAGCTGTCTTGACCGTTAATAATTTCTACTTGGCTGCGTTGTGGCAATACCTGAGTTACTCGTGCTTCGCCTAAAGCTTCTGAAAGTTGGCGCAACTTTTCGGGACTGCTGCCATAGGGGAAAAATGCTAATCGAGTATCTCCCCCATTAGAGGGTTTAGGAATTCCGTGAATAGACCCTCCATCAATTACCCAATTCCGAAGGTTTTGACTGTGAGTTAAGGTGAAGTAGTGAGGCCGTTCTTTAATAGCACCGCCCAAGAAAGGTTGGTCTAAATCCTGCCTGTCGGTTGCTTCTACTTGCGGCGACTGTTCTTTGACTTTTCCGGTCACGAGAGCATTCATATTTCTCGCTAAATCTCGATAGGTTATGTTGCCATTGGTTCGCTGTAGTGTTTGCAGCAAAAAGTAAGAGAAAGCTCCTCTAGTTTCTCCATCCTCAGTTTTGTATTCTTTCGCCAGTTCGTAGTCTCTACAGGCCGAAAACAAAATGTGTTTTCCCTTGGGCAAAATGACACCTGTTGTCTTTTTTTCTGATTCTTTAGAAGTGCTTAATATTTCCTGGATTGCTGGTGCGTCTTCGGCAAAAATAAACGTGCTTAGGGGTCGCTCTCGCGAGTCTACTAAGGCGCGGCGCACTGTTGTTTCTGCGGGTAAGTCTCTGGTGCCCGAACCGGAGTGGCAGCAGTCAAGAATGACAACAATGCGGGGTTCTTTTAGGGCTATTTTGGATATGAGGTAGGCTAGTTCTTTATCAGCTAAGTCCCGACCATTTTCTGCACGGCTGTCATAGCACACTAAAGTTTCATCTAAGCGGTCTGCCTCTAATTCCCAAAATTCCTCTGGTGATTTCTCTTGAGCGCCATGACCGGAATAGTAAAATAAGACAACATCTTCGCTGTCAGCGTTGCACAAATGCTGCTGGAAACCGCTGATAATTGCCTGACGAGTGGCATCTTGATTGAGCAGTATCCAAGGTTGGTCTGTAGGCTCTATCAGTTTCCATTCGCTATCTTGAGTAATTCGCTCTCGCAGATAAGCTTCTATAGCTTTAATATCGTTAACACAACCTTTTAAGGGAGGGACGAGAGGATTAGATGCGGGAGAATAGTTGTCAATACCAACTAACAGCGCGTAAATTTTTTTTGCCATAACTGCCTTGTTTAATTAAAGTGTTTAAATTGGTTTTAATCGTTAATAGCTAATATTTTCTAGCTATTAACGATTCTAGGAAATGGAAAAATGACACCAACTCTCACGAGCGGGAAATAAAATGTACCCAAAACCTTCCATCGGGGGGGATGCAGGTATCTTTAATCATTCCGTAGGAGTAATGCAGGAATTTACCCTTTTCATCGTTTCCGTCGGGTTCATTGCGCTCGTATCCATCGGCGAACCATTCCCCATAAGGATCGTGAACAATGAAGCCTGTGCTGTCATAGCCAACGAAGACAACGATGTGACCTTCTGGATAAGTAAAATAGCCATGTACAACTGCTGGGTTTCCACTCGCTAACCAATCTGTAACTTGTTCAATGGTGGCCGTTTCACTGTAGTTATCTTTCGCTCCATAGTCGCGCACAATTTGAGCTAGATCGTAACCACTATGCCGGCTTAATCCTTGATCTAAGGCATAGTTGTAAAGCTCATCCTCAAACTGCCCCTCACTGTGCCGACGAGGAATCTTTAGATACTCCAAACACATCGCTATTGAAGTAACATTGCAAGAACCATCAGGGTTCATTTCATTATCTCTCTGAGATTTGTAAGGAACCGGCAATTTAACTTCATCGCGTTTTGGATAAATTCTGGTAGTGCCTTCAAAAACTTCGGCGTGTTCTCCAAAAATATATCCAGTCCAAGTATTCTCAACAGGAGTATCAGCTAAGGTGATTTTTAAATGACCGCGCTCAACTTCAAATGATGCAACTCTGAGGGTGACGCCGACTTTGAGATTGTGTTTTTCTGCCGGCAATAAAGCATCGGATTGCAACGGTTTATTTTTAAGGAGAGTATCTTGGATAATTTTAACCTGAATTGAGGGAACCCCTTCCGCTCCTCGCGTTGCTACTTTATCAACTTCGAGGAGTTCGGTAGCTGTTCGTTTTCCCAAAAATCCTGGTTCATAGCAGCGATTTAGTTTTTGGAAGCGTTTTAAAACAGCAATAGAAACAGGGCCAAAGATATCTTCTACTGTGGGAGAGAGTAGCCCTTGAGCGATCAGAAGCTCTTGGATTTCCAGGCTTAACTCTCGATCGGCTACTATTTTGCTGACATCGTATTTGATATTTGTCTCGACAAAATCTTGGAGATGCATTTTTTATGCCCCTTTATGCCTCGGGTTTCCTTGTTGCATAGACC
This sequence comes from Microcoleus sp. T3_B1, assembly GCF_036700445.1. NCBI lineage: Bacteria > Bacillati > Cyanobacteriota > Cyanophyceae > Oscillatoriales > Microcoleaceae > Microcoleus > Microcoleus sp. T3_B1. Next base: position 47,733 of record NZ_JAUBOX010000018.1, on the reverse strand, counting down.
GAAACAGATTTGGATTGGGAGAAACTTTTTGCTTAATCCTAAAAATCTGTGACAGCGTAGGTTTAATAGTAGGAGAATAATTCCCAAAAAGTTCCTAGCTTTTAGTTGAGTCTTAAATTAGCCAAAAGGCCAGCTCGCCACTGGCCGTAAGTACAGGACAGAACCTGTACTTTTGGCTAGGTGTCGTGCAAAACCACAGGCTGGCAAGGCTTTTCGGAGGGCGATCGATTGGGCGATTTGAGATTTGAGATTTGAGATTTTAGAATTGCTCCCACGGGCTGTAGCGATCGCACGTGATGAGTACGCTACGCTTTTTTCAAGGGTTCACGGCCTGTACCGGGGGCCTGTGCCCAAATTGCATTCCGTCAGCATAAAAAATCAAATACAAATAAACCCGGTTGCTGTCATCTACTCCAAACAGCCGATATAAAATGCAGCTAAATTCCACTTAAAACAAATTTTCACTATTTAGATAGATGTCGTATTTTTAGTTTTTTATCTACGCTGATTGTATCGAGTTATTAATAGAATTGCCGTGATTTTTCCCAACCCTAGTCCGTTTCCAGGCCCCCAGATTCCCAGTACCGAACCGGGGCTGCCGACTATACCCGCATCGCCACCAGTGCCGGGCCCCGTACCCGAACCGATTCCCGGCCTTGTACCGGAACCGGTACCTGCGCCAATTCCCCAGCCAATTCCCGAACCGGTGCCGGAAACTGTACCCTCTCCAATTCCTCAAACAGTGCCGGAACCTATTCCTCAGACAATCCCTGAACCGGTGTAAATTATGTTTTAGTCGATCGCGAAATTTAAGATTGTTTGTCAGGCCGATCGCAAAAACCGGCTTTCTCCCAAGTCCCCAATCTTTTTGTGGAATATCAGACTTGAAAAAACTCGGTTTTTGCGTAGATTATCGATTAATTGAAGTTGAGCGCAGTCTCTTTACAAAGGTCAACAGCAGACAAAGGAGTCGATTTGCCGTCCTCGTATTCGGCCAGGACATCAAAAACACAGCCCGCCTCCGAACCCTCGTAGTCAGCTCGATCCCACTCAAAACCTGCCTTTTCCCGATCGGGAATCGGGGCCTCTAGCTCGTTTTCTCCCCAAGTATCCTTATCGGGAGGAGACATATAGACGGCTGTCATCGTCTTGCCGCTGTTGTTAACCACCGAAACTTTGACCATCTGAGCGAAAACGCTAGCTGCTGTCAGCGCTAACAGGGGCAGCGACAGCCCCACAGCGATCGTTACTTTGCTTAACAAGTTGTTAAGCATTTAGCCATCTACCTCAAGTTAGATATTTATTCAAGCTTAGCTGTGGAAGTTAGAACACACGAGTCAGATATATTGCTGATACTTATGATATTTTGAAACAGTGATATGTTTCTAAATAGCTATGCTTACTGCCGGAATTGTCGGACTGCCTAATGTTGGCAAATCTACTTTGTTTAATGCTCTGGTTGCTAATGCCAAGGCGACTGCTGCTAATTTTCCTTTCTGTACGATCGAGCCAAATACGGGTATCGTGGCAGTGCCAGACGAACGGTTGAAGGTGCTGAGCAATATTTGCAATTCCGCGCAAACTGTGCCGACGCGGATGGAATTTGTGGATATTGCGGGTTTAGTAAAGGGGGCGAGTCAGGGAGAAGGACTGGGAAATCAGTTTTTGTCTCACATCCGGGCTGTGGATGCGATCGTCCACGTTGTCCGCTGTTTTGACAATGACGATATTATTCACGTTGCGGGTTCTGTCGATCCCCAGCGAGATATTGACATTATCAATCTCGAATTAATTCTAGCAGACTTAGCTCAAATTGAACGCAGGCTCGATCGCACTCGCAAGCTAGCCCGCAACAATAAGGAAGCTCAGGCCGAAGTGGATGTACTCGAAAAATTAGTCGCCGTTTTGAATGCGGGGAAACCAGCGCGGCAGTACAATTTCACAGAGGAAGAAGCTGAATTAGTTAAAGGTTTGGAATTACTGACCAACAAACCAATTATCTATGCTGCTAACGTGTCTGATGACGATTTAGCAACGGGAAATAACTATGTCGAACAAGTGCGGGAAGTAGCAGAAGCAGAAAAGGCTAAGGTTGTCATAGTTTCGGCGCAAGTTGAGTCAGAATTGGTGGAGTTATCCGAGGAAGAACGAACGGATTTCCTAGAATCTCTGGGGGTAAAAGAAGGTGGCTTGAAATCTCTGATTCGAGCTACTTATGAATTATTGGGTTTGCGGACTTATTTTACTAGCGGCCCGAAGGAAACTCGCGCTTGGACAATTATCGCGGGAATGTTAGCACCGCAAGCTGCAGGGGTTATTCACTCGGATTTTGAACGGGGTTTCATCCGGGCCGAAACTGTAGCATATGAAGATTTGGTTGCTACGGGCGCGATGAATGCGGCTAAGGAAAAAGGCTTAGTTCGCAGTGAAGGAAAAGAGTATGTTGTACAAGAGGGGGATGTGCTGTTGTTCCGATTTAATGTTTAGCTTTTTTAAGGAGATGGCCGCATGAAAATCGACATCTTTTCGCTGGCAATTGCTTGGCTGGTTACTTCAGTGAGCTTTTTTATAATTTCCAAGCTGCCCATCGGGGTAGATATTGACAGTTTTGGAAAAGCGATGATTTCGGCGGCGGTTTTTGGATTGCTGAATGCTTTTGTGCGGCCTATTTTTGTTGGAAATGTTGAACCCTTTGCGTTGCCAACTTATAGCTTGTTTGCGATTGTTATCAACGCTGCTATGTTTGGATTGGCGGCTTGGCTAGTCGAAGGATTTCGGTTGCGGTGGGGAATTTGGAGTGCAATGCTTGGGGCGATCGCCCTCGGTTTTATTAACTCTCTTCTCTATGACGTGTTGGATAAGCTGCCAAATGTACGGTAGATAAAGGTAACGCGCGGGCGGAAGGAAGGGGCGGGTTTATTCATCCTGTTAGTTATCGCCAATATTTCAGGTGAAACCCGCCCCGACGGCAAATATTTTAGGTTTAATTCCCCCATATCAGGTATTTATTTTTTGGTATGGGTTGAGTTATTAGCCTTCACAGTAGTCGATAAATTTGTCGGGAACTAGGCGCAATTCGCCCGATCGAAAGCGATCGATCGGCATCCAAAATGCAGTATGTTCCCCATCTCCGTCTGCAAAATCCAGACTCTCCAATTCATAAAATTTGGAAGCGACAAAATCGCACTGGTATAGTTGTATTAATTCATGTCCGGCTTTGCCATTATAAACAAAGAAGTTTTCCAAACAAGCCAAATATTTGATATTTGTTAACTCGGCTTGAATTTCTTCTTGAAACTCTCTTCGCAAAGCGTCGATGCTGTGTTCTCCAAATTCTATGCCACCGCCCAAAGCGCGGTAGAATGTTTCTTGTTTTACCGGATCTTCGCATTCGGACACGAAGATGCGATCGCCAGATCGAATCAATCCTAAAACAATGACCCGAATTTTACCTTGCATAATATAGCCATCAGTCATTAGTCATCAGTCATTAGTTATCAGTTAACTGGTTCCTAGGCTCTGCCTAGGAATCAATGTCCAGAGGCTCTGCCTCGCTTTCGGAGCAGCTTTCATAGGAGGCAGAGCCTCCGGATATGTGTTACCAGGCAGAGCCTAGTAACGAGTAGAATCCGCCCCTAATGAGTAATCACTAATGACTAATTATCAGCAGCAAAACCCTCTCTGCTCCTCCTATTTTCAATTGGCCAGTCTATATTTTCACCGCCGATAATTAGTTTTTCAATCGTTACGAATTCTTTACTGAGTTGCTGGAAAACATTAATCAAAACGTCGAGCCCAATTGCATCGCTAGTACCTAAATCAAACCAGCAGCGAGCCCAAGAACCTTGATACTCCATTTCTCCCATATTGTGCATCAAAGCCATCATGCTTTGGTCGGCTAGATTAACATCGTAATTCATATCACTGATGTCTAAGCCTTCATCTTGAACTTGCAAATTTTCCGCATTAAATCCTCCCAGTTTTCCCAAGAAAAACCAAGAGTCAAACACTTCTTCAACATACTGTTTTTCACCGTTTGAAGGCACGTTGCTGAACTTCAGCCAAATCCAGAGGTCAAAGGGGTTAAACTCGCGAAACTCTACTTGCATCAATTTTATCAAAGAAAGGGAATGGAATTGCAGGAATTGGATTGCAGGAGAGAGGAAAAGTGGGAGATAGGGAGACAGGGAAAAGTTTCCTCCTGACTCCTGACTTCTGACTTTCCCTCTGACTCTTTTTATAGTGGTGGTAAGGCCGCCGGCCCCCAGACTCCATCTGCATCTCTGATTTTATCGCGCATCGGGTCGCAGTCGCGAGATTTGCTGTCGAGACGGTTCCGGGTTCTGCACTGCTGAAAGAAGATTTCGGCTACTAAACTGCGCGGCAGTTGGTCGGGTTTTGCTAAGGCTGCCTCGAAGTTTTTGCGGGCTTCCTCAAGTAAGGTTTTGTTGCTGTCTTTTCCCTGGGATTGGGAAAACAAGATTTGTGCTTTTAGATAGAGAACTTCTGGATTGTTGGGCGTTTCTGCTAGGGATTTGTTGGCAAACTCTAAAGCGCGATCGTACTTTTTCAAGTCTCGATAGCCTACTGCCATGCCGCGATAAGCTAAGTAGCGGGGAGAGGCTTTTTGTTCGAGTCTTTGAATTGCTTCGTTGGGGTTGGAAAAGGGCAGGTTTGTGGCTAGCATTAAGTCCATGTAGCCTTTGATCAGGTTTAGTTCTGGGTCGTTGGGCGCTATTTTGTCGGCGGCCTCTAGGTATTGAAATACTACTCGCAATTTACTCAAAGCTTGGGGTGCGCCTTTGGCTGTTCCTTCTTTGGCTATAATGTTCGCCCCTTCTAGAAAGTGACCGGCTGCTGTGTAAATATTGCCGCGCAAGGGATTAGTTTTAGTCAAGTTTTCGCCGACTTCGCGGGTTTTTTGCGCGTAGGAATTCATCGAGTTGAAGTCTTTTTCGATGTAGGATAGGGATGCGGCCATCGCATAGGCTAGCGGCTCGTTTGGTTCGGCTGATAGTGCTTGTTGAACTTGAGTTTTTGCTTGTTTGTAGTTTCCTTGCTGAAACATTGTTTTGAAAGCGGTTTCGGTGTTGGGCCCGATCGCCTGCTGGTTGCTGCTGCGAAAGGGATCGCCCGCTACTGCTGAGTTAATGCAGATGCTGAGGGCGATCGCTCCTGCACAGGCGATCGCCCGCACTGTCTGTTTAGAACTTAACATTTGCTTGCCCACCGATGCTAAAGGGGTTTTCGTCATCGTCAATTCTCTCAATGTAATATACTCTAAACTAGAAACAAGAGAGTTAAATTCTCAGACTATCGGGCCGCGGTCAAAAAAAGAGTGAAATTTGCTTGATTTTTTCTAGCTGTTGCGGTATATTTTAATAATGGGAGTGTGACTTTAAGTATATAGACGCACAGATTTCCATTATTAAAATATACCATCAAAAAACTCAAAAAGCAAACACCAATCCTGAAAAAAAAAGGAAATTTTTTGTTAAGATTTATGTAAAATAATTGTGGGCGAGCGGCCCCAGCCAAAAACAGCCTTAACTGTCAATAGCACAACCCGAAGTTCCCCGATCCAACAATAACTATTTTTCTGATTGTTGACAGTTGACTGTTGAGTGTTAACAACTGCCAACTACCAACTGCCAACTAACAACTGCCAACTAACAACTGCCAACTAACAACTGCCGTTAATGCTTTATCTAAAAAACTTAGTATATCATCCTACCGCCTGTCCGAATCCTATTCTGAAAAATATTAACTTAGAACTGCCATCGCAGCAAATGGGGCTGATTGTGGGTCGCAGCGGTTCAGGCAAAAGTACGCTATTAGAAATATTAGCAGGTTTAGCCGAAAAAACTAGCGGCGACATCCGTTGGCGGGAACAAGAATTAACACCAGAACACTTGCAACAGCTAGGAGGGTTAGTGTTTCAGTTTCCAGAAAGGCATTTTTGCGGTGGCACAATTTTAGAAGAATTGCGGTTGGGGCATCCTGAATTGGGACAAGAACAAATTAACTCAGCAATGGCAGAAGTGGGGCTCGGACATTTGCCGCTGCGCGCTTCCCCTCACGCTTTAAGCGGCGGACAACAGCGCAGGGTAGCCCTGGCAGTGCAGCTAATTCGGCAGCCGCATTTGCTACTTTTGGACGAACCGACGGCGGGTTTGGATTGGTCGATGCGACGGCAGTTGGTAAGCTTGTTGAGTAAGTTGAAAAGTCACTGGACTTTGTTGATTGTTACTCACGATGCTAGCGATTTGTTGAGCGTTGCTGACCGATTTTGGACTCTAAACCACGGGGATTTGCAGGAGGTCGATCGGGCTAAATTAGAAGCTAAGGAAACAAGTTGCGTTTGATTTTTATGGCGTTTCCAATGGTTTCCCGGCGAATAGAATTCGCGTCTAAATCAATTGGCAGCGAATAAAATTCGCGTCTACACAAACAAAGTCCGCCTGCGCGGACTGAAGAAATTATCGGCGAATAAAATTCGCGACTACACAAACAAAGTCCGCCTGCGCGGACTCAAAGAAAAGAGTGGAAATAGAATCTGATGAATGAGATTAAAATGTCTGTGTTGCCCCAGATGAACGAGTTGTGGCAAAAAACGCTGAATTGGCAGCCGGATGAGTCGCAGCAACAACAATTTCAGCGGCTTTACGAGTTAATTGTCGAGGGAAATCGCTCCTTGAATTTAACTCGAATTACTGAGCCGATGGAGTTTTGGGAAAAACATTTGTGGGATTCTCTGCGGGGAATTGCGAGACTGCTGCCAGCTAATCACAATTCGGCGGAAAATCCAGAATTGGCCGCCGAGTCGGTGCAGAAAGCGATCGATATCGGGACAGGAGGGGGTTTTCCTGGTCTGCCAATTGCGATCGCCCTGCCGCAACTATCAGTTACTTTGCTCGATTCTACGCGCAAGAAAATTACTTTTTTGGAAACAATTGTGCCGTCTTTAGGGATAGAAAATGCGGCGACTTTGTTGGGCAGAGCCGATGAAATTGCCAGAGCGCCACAGCACAAACAAGCTTACGATTTAGCCGTTCTCCGAGCAGTGGGAGCCGCTCCTCTCTGCGCTAAATGCGCGCTGCCTCTGCTGAAAAATGGCGGTTTGGCTGTACTTTACCGTGGAAATTGGACGGTGGAGGAAGAGACGGAGTTGCAAAGGGCGATCGAGCATTTGGGTGGCACAGTTGAGTCAGTAGAAGCATTCACAACGCCGACGAGTCAGGGTGCGCGGCACTGCGTTTACTTGCGGAAAGTTGTACAGCAGTTCGAGCGTCCCGTGCGCTAGTAGGGACACGGCACTGCCCGTTAGTGTCAACTTAATGTCAAAAGTAGTATTAGTATAGCGTCTACCGATTAGGTCCCGATCCCCCCTAACCCCCCTTAATAAGGGGGGGACAAGAAATATTCTCAAAGTCAACCCCTACTCCCCCTTATTAAGGGGGATTTAGGGGGATCGAGACTGGGCTAAAAGCGAGATTTCTCAGGGGTTTCAGTCTTAAGTTGACACGAAGAAGGGCACGGCGCCGTCTGCTTTATTTCATCTAATTGAAAACTACCCGATCGCCTTTTCGTAGCGCTTGTTAATTTCCGCCCAATTAACAACATTCCACCAAGCTTTTAAGTAGTCGGCGCGCAAATTTTGGTATTTGAGATAATAAGCGTGTTCCCAAACATCGTTACCCATAATTGGATAATTTCCCTGCATGAAAGGAGTGTCTTGATTGGGAGTAGTTGCAATCTCAAGTTTGCCGGCTTTTGTGCGGACTAGCCAAACCCAACCACTGCCAAAACGCTTTGTACCTGCATCATTGAATTTTTCTTTAAAAGCGTCAAAACTGCCGAAAGTTTGCTTAATTGCTGTGGCAATTTCCCCTGTGGGTTCGCCACCACCATTGGGACTCATGATTTTCCAATACATATTGTGATTTAAGTGTGCGCCGCCGTTATTGCGAACAGCCGTGCGAATATCTTCCGGCACTTTACTCAAGTCTCGCAGCATATTTTCCGCACTCACGTTTTTTAGTTGCGGGTATTTGCTGATAGCCTCGTTGAGGTTTTTAATGTAAGCGGCGTGGTGTTTGTCGTGGTGAAATTGCATTGTCCGCGCATCGATGTGCGGTTCTAAAGCATTGTATTCGTAGGGCAGAGGTGGCAGTGTAAAAGGCCCCGGAGTTTGGGCTATTTTTGGGCTTTCTGCAGTTGGACTTGGTTGCGTTAAATTATTCCCTGATGCTTGGCAAGCACCTCCGGTAATAGCTCCGACGCTGGCAGTCAGCAAATACAAGAAATCTCGGCGTTTGAGAGTCATAAAAAGTACCTAAGTGAATTATTAACTGTTTTATCTCAGATTGAAGCAAAATGGGAGTGAGTTGAGAAAAAAAGTTGTATCGCCCGAATGGATGAGACGGATGGGCGATGGTTGTGAGAGTTTCTCAAGTCTACGCTAATGGTGTGTGCGTAAGTAAATCTCGCGTGCTCCGGCTAACCAACCCGGTTTCTCTGTCGAAACCGGGTTTTTTTGCGATTATTCTTGGGACAAACGCTGGATGGCTTCGCCTCCAAAAAGCCGATCGGCTGCTTGGAGAATACCGGGAATTTTAGCAGCGTGGGGACTGTGGGCTAGGCAGCGGCGCAAGTCTAATTCATGGAGGCGATGGCGTTCCGCCCCGCAAGCTACGGCTTTTTGGCCGGGGAACCAGTGGCCCGCATTACCTAAAAGGTTGTAGCGCATCTTGCAATAGTCGATCGTATCGTAAGCCTGCGCCAAATTCCACAGCCACAGAATCACATAAATATTAATACCTCCGGGAGTATTTTCGATAGTTGGTAAACCGACGTGCCAAGTCTTAAACCAATCTTCTCCTAATTTATCAATTGCTGCTTTTTCTAATTTTTCTAATATCGGTGGCAATATTTCATCGGCTCTATCTAACAATTCTACAGTTTTCAGATGCTCGTTAAAATCTTCAGGTTTTGCTGCGCCCAAACTCAAAGTGTGTACTTGCGGATGCGACAAACAAAACAAATCATTAAACACCATCGGACTCAACGGAGAACACAAGTCTACCAATTTTTGCGGCGGGCTGTAAAGTTGACCGCCTTTGTCGGAAGGACTGATAATAAAAACGCCCATATCGTGACGTTTAGCAGCTTCAATAGCTGGCCAATTACTTTGATTGATGTAGTACCAGTGCAAGTTAAGATAATCAAATTGATTAGTTTCAATTGTTTTGACAATCACATCCGTCGGGCCGTGAGTGGAAAAACCAATAAACCTAACTTTCCCTTCTGCTTGCAACTTTCTCGCCACATCCATGCAGCCGCCCGGACGCATAGAATCCTCTAGCAATTCCCACGTATTAATGCCGTGCAGCGACAGTAAATCCACGTATTCTAGTTGCAAATAAGCTAAGGATTTATCAAAGTCTTCGCGGAAGTCTTGCGAGTGTGGTTTGGGGCTAACTTTCGTTTGCACTATCAACTTTTCGCGGGGAAATTTCGGGAAAATCCACCCCAGTTGCATTTCGGAAGTGCCGTAACCGCGAGCTGTTTCTATGTGATTTATGCCACATTCAATCGAGTAGCTAATCGTCGCTTCTAGATTTTGTTGATTGTCTGAGGGAATTTCATTGGCTGGCACGTCTTGCCATTTATACTGATATCTCATGCCACCGCAGGAAAAGACGGGCATGGATAATTCTGTGCGACCGAATCTGCGATATTGCATCATAAACAGTTGACAGTTGACAGTTGACAGTTGACAGTTGACAGTTGACAGTTGACAGATGAATCGCGTGGTTTTTAGGATGGAGATTTATAAACCACCCTAAAAATATTCCTCCGTCATACAGGAGTTTAAACCCCTGAATTTTGACAATCAAAGTCAAGGTAAGCCCAAGTGCATTTAAATTGTATAGTCAAATTTAAGAAAAGTCTTGTGGGGAGTAGGGGTTGGACCAGAAAGCCCGCCCTAAAAATACAATTTAGATGCCCTACAGCTTAACTCCCATATTGCAGCATTCTCCTGAACAGGCAAGATGCCTGTTCCACAAAGAGTTTTTGACCGCCAGTGGGCAGTTTTGACTATTTAGAAATCTCCCGTACTACGGGTTTTCCGTCTTGGATTTCCCCGACTAAAACCAAATCGGTACAGTCTACAAACAAACCATTTTCTAACACACCGGGAATGTTATTCAAGCTTTTTTCCATTTCTCCGGGGTTGGCAATGTCATCAAATTTGACATCTATTACCATATTACCTTGATCGGTAATTACGGGGCCTGCTTTTTTCACACCCATGCGGAGTTCGGGTTGGCCACCCAATTTTTCAATGGCGCGCATCACTGGTGTTAATGCCATCGGTATAACTTCGATGGGCACGCGAAAAGTCGAACCCAATTTATCTACGATTTTGGAACTGTCAACTACTACAATAAATTGAGTGGCGAGGTAATCGACTACTTTTTCGCGGGTGTGGGCTGCGCCGCCACCTTTAATTAAGTTGAGGTGGGGATCTACTTCATCAGCGCCGTCAATAGCCACATCAATTCTGTCAATTTCATCTAGTGTTGTCAGGGGTACTCCGTACTGTTTGGCTAACACTTCTGATTGAAAAGATGTCGGAACTCCTTTGATGTCTTTGAGTTGACCGGATTTTATGCGATCGCCCAATGCTTGAATAGTATAAGCTGTAGTTGACCCGGTGCCGAGTCCGACAATCATACCAGATTTTACGCGATCGGCTGCAGCAAAGCCGACTTGCTGTTTCATCAATTTTACGGGATCTTGTTCTGTGGTCATGTTCGGTACTCCTTAATAGTTTTAAGATTATACCATTTATTATGGATTTATTTAACCGCAGAGAGCGCAGAGAACGCAGAGAGGAAGAAGAAGAAGAGAGGGAACTCGCAAATTATTTCAAGTGGGAACTTCTCTCTTTTTTCTCTGCGCCCTCTGCGTCCTCTGCGGTTAAATAAAAAAAATCTAGTTCACAAATCGGTGGATAATTGCCACAATGAAAATCGGCTTTCTCGATACCTACACTTGGGATTACAATATTGAAACTCCTTACTGCAAACCTTTGGGTGGCACTCAGTCGGCTATTTGTTACTTAGCTGAGGCGTTGGCTGCACAGGGAAATGAGGTATTTTTGCTCAACAATACTTCCGAGTCGGGGATGTGGCGCGGCGTTGATTGCAGGCGCAGGGTGGGGGACAAATCTAATTTAGAATTGCTGCGATCGCTCGATTTTTTAGTTATAGTCAATATAGTCGGCAAAGCGCTGGAAATCAAACCGCTTTTGGGGCATCGAACTAAGTTAATTTTGTGGATTCATAACGAACCGGGCTTTGTATTCCTCGAAAATTTTAAGAATGAGCGAGAAATCAATGCTTGCGATGCCTTTGTATTTGTCAGCGACTGGCAGCGCGAGCAATTTCATCGGCGCTTTGGGATTGACTCTAATCGCAGTTGTGTTTTAAGAAATGCGATCGCACCTTGTTTTGCTAACATTTTCGCCGATAATATTTCTATCCTCTCTTATAAATCTCGACCGCCCATTCTAGCTTACACCAGCACTCCATTTCGCGGACTTGATATTTTGTTAAAAGTCTTTCCCGAAATTCGTCAAGCTGTCCCCGGAACCAGATTAAAAGTATTTTCAAGCATGAAAGTACACCAAATAGACGACAATGATAACAAGCTTTTTTTCGGTCAACTTTACCGCCAGTGCCAGGAAACAGAAGGCGTCGAGTACGTCGGTTCCGTACCGCAACCCGAACTCGTCCGGCAACTGCGTTCAGTCGCGGTTTTAGCTTACCCGAATACCTATTTGGAAACCTCATCTATTGCCGTGATGGAGGCGATGGCCTGCGGTTGCCGGATGGTGACGAGTGAATTGGCAGCGTTGCCGGAAACAACTGCTGGCTTTGCCCGTCTAGTTTCAATGTCAGGCGTGGAAAATTTTGCATCGATAACTAATTGGAAGCGGGCGGGCAACGCAGATTGGGAGGGATATACAAGGCGGTTTTTAGAGGCGATAGTCGGAGTTTTAAATGAGAACCTGGGTGCGGGCAGCGCCACTGCTGAAAATCATTTAAGACAGCAGGTAGAATATATAAATCAAGGGTGTACTTGGTCTGTACGTTCCCGAAAGTGGGTAGAATGGCTGAATAGTATTAGTGTAAAACCTGTAAGAGTGGCAGAGCAAATGATCGGGAATTATTTAGTAGGTTTAGAGGCAGTGAGAGATTATTTTCAAAAGGGAAATTGGCGGAAAGATCAGGGTGATCTCGGTGGCGCTATCGAGAATTATCAGAAAGCTTTAGAGTTTAATCCAGGAGATGCAGAAGTTCATAAAAAGTTGGCGGAAGTTTATGTTTTACAAGGAGAATTTGAAAAGGCGATCGCCTCTTGTAATGTCGCTCTTCAGTTTCAACCCACTTTTGCTCCTGCTTACTTGACAATGGGCAATGCCCTGCACAGTCAAGACAAACTGGAAATGGCAATTCAAGCTTACTTGCAAGCTTTAAAAATTCAGCCGGAATTTGCCGAAGCTAGCGCGAATCTCGGCAGTATGTATTACAAGTTAGGGCAATTGGAAGAGGCTGCCAGTTATTACCAAAAAGCTCTGGTAATTAATCCTCAATTGTCTTCGGTAAATATGATGCTGGGCAGCGTTTTGCAGCAGCAAGGAAACTTAGATGCAGCAATTAGTTGCTATCAAAAAGTGCTGCATCTGCAACCGGGAGATGCCAGCGCTGCTGAGAAATTAGCGAGTTTAATCGCACAAAAAGAGCGGCAAACTACTGACAGCAACTTTATCGAATTAGAAACAGAATCAGGGGAATCGCAACCAGTATCTGTCAACAAAGATGAAGGCTACGGCTTGCAGCCTTCGAGTATCAATTTGCCGGCAGCGCCCACCACTCAGACTTTAAATACTCCGTTTACCAACCCCGCTGAACTTTCCGAAGAAGTTACCTCGCTCAATGTTCCAGATAGCGGACAAGTTGCCAATTTTCAAGAAGTAGAACCGTACAATAAACTCGCAGAAAACTTTTTAGTTCAAGGTAAAATTAAAGAGGCGATCGCAGCTTGTCAGCAAGCGCTAAAAATTCGACCGGATTTCATCTACGCTTACGTCACTTTAGGCAATGCCTTGCAAGCAGGAGGCAAAACTGAAGCTGCAATTCGATCGTATTCTCAAGCCCTAGTATTGCAGCCAAATTTTGCGGAAGTGCGCGCCAATATCGGCAGTATGTATTTCAAAATGGGGCGTTTGGAAGAAGCGATCGCCCATTACCAGCAAGCCATCGCCCTGAGTCCCGATTTAGCGGGAGCTCACTGGAATTTAGGGAAAGTATATCACCAACACGGCAACATCGAAGCAGCGATCGCCTGTTTTAAAAGAACATCCGAACTCAACCCGCAGCTAGTCGGTGCAGACTTCCACTTTAACTTAGGTAATCGACTTTTGGGCCAAGGAAAGCGCGACGAAGCCATCGAATGCTACGAAAAAGCGCTCGCCATTAAACCGGATTGGGCCGAAGCTTACGGTAACATCGGCAGCGCGCGATCGCAACAAGGAAATCTCGACGCCGCCATCGCTTACTATCAGAAAGCTGTAGCTTTAAAGCCACATTTAGAAGTTTTGCACTTCAATATAGCCAACTCTTTTTTACAGCAAAACAAGTACGATGAAGCGATTACTAATTATCAAAACACTCTGAAAGTTAAGCCCGACTGGCCGGAAGTTCACGCTAACCTCGGCAATTGTTTTTCCATGCAGGGGCGGCTGGAAGAAGCTGTAGCCAGCTATCAGCAAGCTTTGGCATTAAAACCGAATTGGGCAGAGGTTTACTGCCGGATGGGACACATTCAAAAACAAGATAAGCCGTTGGAGGCGATCGCCCATTTTGAAAAGGCGATCGAATGCAACCCCAAATTTAGCGAAGCCTACCAACAACTGTGCGACTTGCTAAGCCATTCCACCAACCTCGCCGGAGCCCGCAGCGTAGCCGACAAATACTGCGAAAACTGCGGCGATGTCGCCCCAGTCATGTCAGCTACAGCCTACGTCTTTTCCTACCTGCAATCAGGTGTCAGCAAACAGGCAATTCAGAAACTCGAAGAAATCGAAAAACTCTGCTACGAAAAGGTCGAAACCTTTAGCGGGATCGAACTAAAACTGCTCTACGAAATCTTCCTGTTTGCAGTTTCTCACCTGCGAGACAACCGCGAAAAGAATGCCAGTTTCTACAGACTCATTGCCAAAGAATACTACCAAAAAGCCGTTCCTAAGCGCCAGGAAATTAACAGAAGCAACCTAGCCAAGTACCAAACAAAAGAACAGCGTCCTTTAAAAATCGGCTTCCTTTCCAAACACTTTCGCCGCCACTCAGTAGGCTGGTGCAGCGAAGCTTTAATTCGCGAATTAAGCCACATCACCCCCCACGTTCACCTTTACGTCACCGGGAAACTCCACCGAGATGAGGTTACGCAGCGGTTTGAAGACATGGCGGGCAAGTTTTACTGGCCTAAAAAATATCCAAACGGCTTTGCTGATGGCGGTGAAATCTTCGCCGAAGTAGCGCAAGACAACTTGGATGTTTTGATAGACTTAGACTCGATGACAGTCCCAACAAATGTCGAAGTGCTGTATCAATATCCTGCGGGAATTTGCGTTTCTTGGCTGGGATTCGACGCACCCTACATTTCAGATAATCACTACTTTCTGTGCGACGAACACACTCACCCCCCTGGTGTTGAAAAAAATTACTTAGAACAGTTAGTAAGATTGCCTGGTGGTTCGGTAGCAATTGGCGCACTGCAAAGCATTCCTGTGAATCGAGAGGCGATTAGAAATGCTCTCGGAATTGGCTTAGATCAAATGACTTATCTGTGCGTTGCGCCAGGGAGAAAAACCAATCCAGAAATGGTACGAGCTCAAGTTACAATTCTGAAGGAAGTACCAGATAGTGTGTTAATCCGCAAAGGTCAAGGCGACCCCGATGTTATTCACAGCACTTACCGCCAAGAATGCGAAATTCAGGGAGTAGATTTTGCTCGGATTAAGTTTATAGGGCAAACCCGAAGTGAAGAAGAACATCGGGCTATTTATTATGTAGCCGACGTGCTTTTAGATTCCTATCCTTACAACGGCGGGACTCACAATTTAGAGGCTTTGTGGGCGAATTTGCCAGTGGTAACTCGATCGGGCGACCAATATCTTTCGCGGATGGGTTACGCTTTTCTGAAAAGTGCAAATCTTGATGTTGGTGCGGCGTGGAGTTGGGAGGAATACACGCAGTGGGGAGTTAAGTTTGGCCGCGATACGGGTTTCAGAAATGCGGTGAAAGAGCATTTAGTAAAATCTAAGCAGCCAGAACATCTCGCACCTTTGTGGAATCCTAAAAAGTTGGCTGAGGATATGTATGAAGTGTTTCAAAAACTGTTAGCTAAATAGGTGGGGCATTGGGCATTGGGCATTGGGCATTGGGCATTGGGCATTGGCATAGCAATCCCTCATCATTAGTGAACTCCTTTCTTACTCTCTTCTCTTCCTCTGTGCCCTCTGCGCCCTCTGCGGTTCAATAAAAAAAGAGATATCAGGTAGAGAAAAACGATTTCTGGATATTTTTACCCAACGCCCAGTAAAGTTTTGTAAAAAAATCCGTGAAAATGCGTAAAAATTCTGCGCCGAGTCTGATTAATACATAGCTGATTCATAGTACCGCGATCGCACTAACTTTATGCCAGTTAGGGCGATCGTTTTTTTAGTAATACCAGTTTCAAACAAGAATGCAACTGTAGACAAGCTCCCAACCAGCAGCTTCATCAGTAATTCCCAAATCAAAAATCAAAAATCAAAAATCAAAAATAACCTGATTACTCACTAATCGCCACTCGATCGCGCCCGCCCGACTTAGCTCGATACAATGCCTTATCCGCAGCTTCAATCAACATTTTTGGGGAATTTTGACTTTGCGAAACGGTCGCAACTCCCAAGCTGAGAGTCACAGAATCACTGACAACAGACTTAATGTGGGGAATTGCCAAGGCTTTGACGCGGCTGCGGATTCCCTCCGCAACCGCCTGTGCAGCCACGACATCCGTATTTGGCAAAATTACCGCAAATTCCTCGCCGCCGTACCTAGCAGCCAAATAAAGGCGTTCTGCGGGTGCGTTTGTGCAAGCCTCCCCGATCGCCCGCGCCACTTGCTGCAAACAAGCATCCCCGGCTTGGTGGCCGTAATTGTCGTTGTAAAGTTTAAAACAGTCAATGTCGCACAGAATCAAAGATAGCGGTTCCAAAGAGCTCGACTGTTCCCATTCTCGATTGATCACCTCGTCAAAACGGCGGCGGTTAGCTAGTTGAGTCAGACTGTCCAAATTCGCTAACCCGTCCAACCGCTGGTTGGCCGCAGCTAACTGCTGGTAAAGTAAAGATTGTTCGATCGCGATCGCCACTTGAGTCCCCAACTGACTCAGCAAATCCACATCAAACTGCTGCCACTGGCGGGGTGCCGAACAGTGGTGGGCAATCAGCAAACCCCACAACTTCGGCACTTGACAAGAGCTGTTACCTTCCCTCGGTTCTATTCCCTGCTGGACAATCGGCACTACCAAATTTGCCTTCACCTGACAAGTCTCCAAAAAATTAAGGTGACACTCGCTCAAATTAGAAGCATGAATATCCTCTATGGCGCGAATGCGACCCTTTAAATACTGTCCGATGTAAGTAGTGGCAAAACAGCAATCCTCAATTCCCATCCCCTTGAGTGGCATCCATCCTTCTGCAACCGACTCCACCACCACATCTCCGTTCCAGTCGGGTCGGAAGCGGAAAACCAGCACGCGATCTGTTACCAAAAACTCCCGCACTTCCGCTACTGTAGTGTTGAGAATATCTTGGAGATCCAGAGAAGAACGGATGCGCGATTGAATCTGTGCGATCAGGCGTTCCCGTTCTATTTGTTGCCGCAGCGCGACTTGGGCTTGCTTACTTTGAGTAATGTCCCGGCCTTCCGGCAGCAACAAGACTATTTTGCCAGTTTCATCCGCGACCGGTTTGAGAGAAAAATCAACAGTTGCCGTCCGATTTACACCTTGAACTTCCACTTCATAGCGGACAAATTCACCTTTTGCCGATCGAGAAATCGCCTCTTGCAACTGTTGGCGAACTTCCTGAGAATCTCCCCACCAAGGCAAAAGCCAAAACGGTTTATTGGCAACATCCCGTAGCTTAATTCCCGCAAAATCCAGAGAAGTTTGGTTAGCTTCCAGCAGAGTGCCGTCGGGTTTCAATAAGCTGACAAATTGGAAAGAAGAATCAAAAATTGCCCGAAAGCGCCTTTGAGAATCTCCCAACATTGCCGTTACCTTTTCGCGAGAGGTAATATCGCGGAAGCGCCACACCCTGCCAATAATATTTTGTCCGACTCTAATTGGCTGCGTATAGCGCTCAAAAGTGCGGCCGTCTTTAAATTCTAGAATATCGCAACCTTCCGACTCCGCATCACTATAAAATTCTTTAACTCTCTGCAAAAAAGCCCTCGGATCTTTAACTTGCTTAGTGAGGAATGCCAGCCGCACAGTTCTATCCATTGAGTTTCTAACTTCTTCATAAATTCCCCACATTTGGACTAACTTTTCGTTATAACTAATCATTTCTCCGGCGGTAGTAACGGCGAGAATGCCGTCTGCCGTTGCTTCTAAGGTAGCGTGCAGCAGAGACCGCGATCGCTCTAATTCTGCTGCGGTCAATTTGCGTTCCGTGAGGTCTCGGACTGCTTTCACCTGTACTAAACGACCTTCCCAAAATACGAATTTGCTGCGAACGTCAGCAGGAAAAGCAGTTCCATCTCGCTTGAGAAAAATAGTTTCACAGACTGTATTGCTGGCTGCAGAAATCATTTGCGACGCCTGTTTGTATGATTTGGGCGACAGTAGTTCCAGCAAGCTCATTCCCGCCATTTCCGCAGGTTCGTAACCGAAAAGTTGGGCAAAATTGCTGCTGACGCTCAAAATTGTGTCGCGGTCAGCCACAGCAACTGCTTCAAAATAAGCTTCGCATTCGAGCAAGCGCGCTGCTGGCTGGCTGCTGCCATTTTCGCCGGCCGAATAGCTGTTGTTAATTAACTGTTGCAATTGCGTATTTGCCGAGTACAAAGCGGTCATGGCTTGCCTGTACATAGCAGTACGTTTCTCGACTTTTTGTGCGAGGCGATCGCGATATTCTCGCAGTTCTTTTTCGACTCTAATTAAATCAGTAATATCTACTGCAAACACGATTACGCCAGCGACTTTACCTGTTTCATCGCGGTAAGGTATTTTATCTGTCCGCACCCAGCATTTTTGACCCGATGCTGTTGGTAATAGTTCGACTTGCCCCTGTTTGGGAACGCCAGAATTGATTACTTCCAAATCTTCTAAATAATATTGCTCTGCTTCGTCAGGATATATTTCATAAAAAGATTTACCTTCTAATTGAGCAGCAGGCAAACCTCTCGATGCAGCGGCGGCTTGATTAATTCGCAGCAGGCGACTTTCGGTATCTTTGAGCCAAATCATCGCCGGCACGGAATCAAAAATAATTTGCTGTTCTTGTTGCTGCAGGCGTAGTTCGGCTTCTGCTTCTTTTCTTTTTATTATTTCTTTTTGCAGTTTTTGGTTAGCTTTTTTGAGTTCAGCAGTGCGTCTTTCTACTCTTTGTTCGAGTTGATCGTAGTATTGCGTCAGCAAGTTTTGCTGCTGTTCGTGTCGCAATGCTTCTAATTTTAACTTTTCGCTAGCTGACAAACTTGAGGATACAAAATCTGCTAATATTTGCGTAAATTCGTGTTCTTCTTCCGTCCAATCACCGTCGGAACCCTGGCGTTCAACGCTGACTATTCCCGCCATTTTACCTGCTAGCACAATCGGTACGCTTAACAGGGAAGTCGTGCCCCGATCGAGCAAATAAAGACTGACAAGTTCTCGCGTTCTCGGGTCATTTTCTGCTGCCACAGTAGCGATCGCACTGGCAGATTTTAAAGCTTGAAAATATGCCGGACAGTCGGCTGCTGTGATGATGATTTGTACGGAATGGAGTTTAGTATTTTGTTCGTAAAGGTCGATGCAGTGAAGCTGCGTTTTGTCTTCGCCATACAGCCAAATACTGGCTCGATCGCAGTTGACAATACTAACAGCGGTTTCTGTTACTTCGCGGATGAAGCCTTCTATATTGTGGCGTTCTTTAAGTTGACTTTTGGCTAATTTTGCGATCGCTAAAGTTGGACTGCGCCAATTTGCTCTCTGGTTGGGCGACCTGGGTGACTGCGAAGCAGCCTTAATTTCTTCGCAAACTAACAGTATAGCCGGCCGTTGGAAATTCGCCATTGAACGACCATTAGTATTTTCCTCTATTTTCCAATCTACCGTCGGCATTGGGCGCGCGGTTGCTTTTACTCTAATAATCTTGCCGTCTTTGCAAGTCAAGCAGCCTTCCCAATAGGCAATTTTTGGAGTGGGCGTACCGTTTTCCGGCTGGGCCAATCCGGCAAATTCTGCCTGCATTTTGCCTTGCTCTTGGCAGTAAAATATGTTAAAAATTGAATGACAAATTAATTCCTGCGATTTGTAGGCAAGGCGAGACGCGCCGAATTGATTGAGCGAAAAAACTCTTCCCAAAGCGTCTAGAACGAAGTAAATGCCCGGAAAATTCTCGTAGAGAGTTCCATACCAATCTTGTTCGACTTGTTGGCTGCACGAAAGTTTGGCTGTCGCGAAGTTGCCGTCGGTGTCGAGCAAGTGAGAATAGTTGGTTTCGGGGTTGCTTGAATTACTTTTTTTAGCAAACACTTTTAGCTTAACTCGACTGTAATTAATTTTACTTTCTGGAATTTAACTTTTTTGTGAAACTAAATTAAACCTGTTGTTTGAAAAAAGTTACAACTTGTAACAAAATTACCACTTGTCCAGCACCCTGATTTTCGCTTCCCAATGCAACCACTGTGTTTGTTTGTAGCTGGTACACGGTCGGCCGACGATATTTCCCGCTAGTTGCAATGCCAGCAGGTTTAGCTGCAATTACCCAGTCTGTACTTTTAGCATCCTAGACAATAAAAAAAACCGGCAATCACTGATTTTAAGTATATACGATAACACTCAAATACCTAGTATTGGGACTGACCTACTTCGGATTCGGTTTGGGATATTGGCCGGGGCTGCGGATGAACCGGGCGACGGTTGCAATTATCGGGTGAGATGAGTGCGGTGGCTTTGGGGATACTCGACCTGAAAACTGCTTGGGAGGCGATCGACCCCAGTACGATGTTTTGTGTTGGGAATGACCAAGAATTTCTTCATGTGGTATCCGCCACGTGATTTATCCGTGGAATCAATCCAAAATCGAAAATCGAAAATTCTCAAGAAAGAGCATTTATCCGTGGGGTCGCCTCTAAAATCTAAAATCTAAAATCTAAAATCGATTGACGATCGTGAATCTAATTAATTAGACTGTTTAATAAATATTTATAATACTTAAGTTAAGTAAATCTTATAATGCACAATCGGCCACGAGCTTTAGTCCTATAGTTTATACTTAATCTTGTGCAGCAAACGCTAAGGAGGTAAGAAAAAGTGAGTATCCAACCCGCTGCGAAACCCAGACTTAATTCTGCGTTCAAACAACTGATGTCCTTACACTGGGTAATGTCAGCTTGCTATTTAGTGCTGTTTATTACCGGTACGTTTATGGCTCAATTGCCGAGAGAATTGTTTATTCGAGGCCCCCTGTACGATTTTCACAAATCCGTAGCCGTGCTGACAATGGCTTTGCTGACTTGGCGGATTTTAACTCTCCTCCGGGTATGGTGGAAAAAATATACGAAACGCCTGCCAAAGTTTACAAAGGAATGGTACAAAAATTTTGCTCTGCACGCAAGTTTGTACGTTTTTATGTGGCTAGTTCCGGTTAGTGGTTTCTTTTTTTCTAACTCTTTCAAAAGTAACAATGTGAAATTTTTCGGCATTGTTTTGCCGGATGTGTTTCCGCAGAATTCCGCAATGGTTGATCTGGGAAGGAGTTTGCATTTTTGGCTGGCGTACACATTTTTAGCGTTCGTAATTTTGCATATTTTAGAGCAGAAGAAAGTTGTGAGAGCTAATTGGCGTAGGTTGACAAATTTTGTTAGCACTAAGTTCCCAAAGTCTCAAAAGGTGGGATAAATTTGCGATGGGGTACTATAGCCTTTCGAGCTCTCATAGGAGGTACTCATGGGCATAGGGCATAGGGCATAGGGCATAGGGCATAGGGCATAGGGCATAGGGCATAGGGCATAGGGCATACCTCACCACGCTTGAGAACCGCTATATCTGAATTGGTAATGATAAATTGACTGCAAAACTCGCTATTTTCCACGGTGATATTGTGAAACTTGTCCCATCATCTAACTTCTGGGGCAAATTTATGGGTTGTTCTAATAAATCGACGGGGTGACTAATCGCCAAACCCAAATCGCTCTTTAATTCCAACTTCGCCTCTTCACCATGACACTCGTAACACCGCAAAATCCACACATTAGAATCGTCTTCCGATTGTTTGAAAGCCATCAACACTAAATTTTCGGCGGACAAATCCAAAAACTTGCCAACTGTCGGCAGAGTCTTGTGGCCATTTTCCTCTAACTTGGGTAACACCTTTACTAGCAGCGGTAAATTCAACTCGTACCCCTGTCGAACTGTGTCGGCATCCTGCCAATTTCCGCTGTGGGGATACACTGCACAAGTAAATTCCGAAACTCCTACATCTGCTTGTTCATCCGGCCAAGTCGAACCCCGAAGCAATGTCAGCCGAATTTGATTTGGTTGAAGGTCGCAACCGTATTTGCAATCATTGAGCAAACTCACTCCAAAACCATCATTGCTGATATCAGTCCAGCGCAAAATCGGCACTTCCCATTTGGCTTTTTCGGCGGGTGTTTGCGGCTTAGTTGTGCGTGCGATCGCACCGCCGGGAATTTCGCAAGTTACAAAATCTGCTTCTACATTTAACCCAAAGGCTGCTTTTACTAAAACGTGCTTTTCTTGCCAATCTGTCACTGTCTTGATTTTTAGCAGCGGCGAACCTACTTCTACTATATAATCTTGGCAAAACTCCGACTTGCCAATTTGTCGGACTACGCGCAAACTCTGCCGTAATTCCCCCTCCTCTACCCAACAAATATCTTTGAGTATCGGCGCTGGTAGTTGATGTTTTTCATAATTTGGGTCAATGTTCCAAGCATCCCAATATTGGCCGCTGTCTTGAAATGCTTGCAGTTGATTGCCACCGGCTGCATTCAGGACTTCTCGGTTATTTACTTTATCCCAAATGCTGGATAAATCCCCGGTTTTGCCGTCTACTGTTGCCCGAATAAATTCATTTTCTAACACCATTTCTGCGGTTGCAAAATGCGTTTCTTGACAAGGTGTGTTTTTTTGTGCTATACCGTATGTAAGTTTCGATAACTCTGTCTTTTTTTCAGTTTCTGGACTCGCGGACGCATTATCCACAGTTTGAGCGTCTTCGCGACACAGCCAAAACACCTGGTAGCCAACGGCGGGGATATTATTTGCCCAAAATAACAGTGTAGAGTGCGATTGCGGTCGATCGCCCCTGACAATCTGCGAAGCCAGTCGCCGTCGCGAAAAATCGTAAATTTGCCAAGCTGAATCAGCGGCATCGGGAAGCGGTACAGCGACAACCTCAGAGCGCGACCAATTGAGAGTATTGAAAATCAAAATTGGTTGAGCGTCGGGCCCAGGAGGGGAAGGGAGAGAAATTTGAGCCGAGATGGCATCCAAAGATTTTAGCAGGATTTCGCGACAAGTGCGATCGACCTCAGCAAAAGCTAGATTAGCATCCGCATAAACTTGGGCGATCGCAGAACCGGGCAAAATATCGTGAAACTGGTTAAACAAAATTTGTTTCCAAGCAGATTCTAACTCAGATTTCGGATAAACCGCACCAGTACAAATAGTGGCCAGCGAAGACAGCAACTCCGCTTGGTAGAGCAATTCTTCGCAGCGGCGGTTTTGGCGTTTTTGGTCGGCGCGAGTCGTGTAGCAACCCCGGTGGAATTCTAAATAAAGTTCGTCTTTCCAAACGGGAAGAGTTTTGAGTTGTGAGATGGGAGGATTTGCATCCGAAATTGCCGACAAGTTGGACAATTCTAGCGCCCGCAAATTCTCCTGATTATCCGATTCAGAAACATCGCTTTCGGGCTTAGTTGCGGAAATTGCCGACAAGTTTGACAATTCTAGCGCCCGCAAAATCTCCTGATTGTCCGATTCGGGAACATCACTTTCTGGCGTAGTTGTCGCAACTTCCGGCAAAAACTGACTCTCAATCAAAGACAAATAATCAACCGCTTTCGCAAACTCCAACTTCGGGAAAAAAGGCGACATTTTCCAGCGTTTCGCCACCTCCAACATATCACGAGTCGGGCCACCGCCGTGGTCGCCAACCCCAGGCAACCAAAGAGCATCTTGCAAACCAGTCTTAACTTGCCAGTCAAAAGCATAACTTGCCATTTTCACAGATTCTATGCCTTCACCAATGGGAGGAGACATCATACTAAATATTTTAGTACCGTCCAACCCTTCCCACCAAAACGCACCGTGCGGAAATTCCGTTGAATCATTCCACCGCAACTTTTGCGTCACAAAATAATCAACTCCACCTTGCCGCAAAATCTGAGGTAATTGCCACCCAAAACCGAAAGTATCCGGTAGCCAAGCCACCCGCATCAATTCGCCAAATTTTTCTTTTGCATAAAGCTGTCCGTAAAAAACTTGCCGCACCATTGACTCAGCGGAAATCAAGTTTAAATCCGGTTCTACCCACATCCCGCCGACAACTTCCCAACGTCCGACGGCCACCTGTTTTTTAACCGCAGCAAATAAGTCCGGCCGATGTTCTTCCATCCAAGCATAAAGCGCCGGAGTAGAATGACAGAAAATCAAATCGGGAAACTCCGATTGCAATTTCAATACCGACTCAAAAGTTCGCTTGGCCGCTTCCCAAGTTTCCGGGACAGGCCACAGCCAAGCCAAGTCTAAATGAGCGTGACCCACCAAATAGATTTTACCTGTATATATAGATGTCAGCTCACCACTTTCTCCTATATATATAGATGTCGGATTGCTATTTTCTCCCACATCAAAAACCTCATCCCTTCTTCCTCCCTCTGCGCCCTCTGCGGCCTCTGCGGTTCCCTCATCTAAATCCCCAGAAAAAGATGTCAGCTCACCACTTTCTCCTATATATATAGATGTAGCATCGCTATTTTCTCCAACCTCCGAAACTTCCTCCCTTCTTCCTCCCTCTGCGGCCTCTGCGCCCTCTGCGGTTCCCTCATCTAAATCCCCAGAAAAAGATGTCAGCTCACCACTTTCTCCTATATATATAGATGTAGCATCGCTATTTTCTCCAACCTCCGAAACTTCCTCCCTTCTTCCTCCCTCTGCGGCCTCTGCGCCCTCTGCGGTTCCCTCATCTAAATCCCCCAAAAAAGCTCGAAGATATCCCAGTAAATTGTGCCGCAAAACAGACAGCGAGCGATCGAACTTTTCGCGATCGCACACCGCCGACCAATCAATCAAACCAAGCGCCAAATCAATCTCAGATTTCAGCATTTCCCCCTTGACAAACCGGGGGGTATTTGCTATTATTTCGGTGGGGAGGTATTGGGAATTTTCAATTTCTAAATTTCGACTAAGCGAATTTTGCAAAATCTCTAATTCGGCAGCCACAAAACCCGGATCGAAACAAGAAGAGTCAGCAGCTTCGTACAAACAAATCGATCGCACTAAAGCACCGTTATCGTGACCCGGACTTACCAACCGCAAAATTACTAAAAATTCATCTCCGGGATTAGCCGACGAACTCAACAAAACTCGATCGGCAAAATCAAATAAATCTCCCTGTCCGGCTAACTCGCCATTGACAAAAATTTGAGCATCTTCTGCCCACCAAGTCAAGCCCAGCAGCAACCGCAAACCAACCACAGGATAGCCCTGCAAATTGTCAGGAATTACAAATTGCTGGCCCAAATACAAAACTTGCTTCCCAGACGGCCAAGCAATATGTCCTTTCCCGTTAAGTTCGGCAACAGGGCTGTTACAAATATTTACCGAAGAGACAGCCGAGTCAGAATCGCAGTACCTCCAACCAGACTGAACCTCCACTTGACTGAGGCGGCGCAACTTTTCGACAGTGGCAGAAATATTGTTGCTGGCAGGTGACACAGAAGCGCTCATATTTCGCTAAAATAGGAATTGTGTATTAATCAAAAATCAGATTGAACCGCCCCGACGCAAAGGACGCGAAGAAATAAAGGTTTCAGAGGGTTTGAAGCTGCGATTAAGATCTCGCTTTGATTTTACAGCAATATTCAGCAATTCCGGCGCGAATCAAAAATCTGAATTCAATAATTAAACTTATGTCCAACGGTTACTACGGCCCATACCAAAGCCGACTATTAAATTTTATATCGAAACAGTCCCGCCAAGTCGCTGACAATTGCGATCGAACTTGGCGTCAAATTAAAGAAGCAACTCTCACGGCTACCCAAATTCTGCTTTATCCAGCTTATTTGCTGGTGCAAAGTTCCCGACTGCTGGGCCGACAGTTGCGGGAATCAAGTCAAAAAGTAGATTTACCGGAACTACAAGAAGAATTTGGCGGTGACGAAAATCCCGATGGGCAACAAAATTGGTATCAGGGCGAAACTTCCGAGGAAAGTTCGATCGCCGAAATTTTGCACCTCGCCGAAAATTTACTAAACTCGTCGCAAACCGCGAAAACTTTAGCCAGCTTCCCGCTGTTAATAAATCAGGGAAATACTGCTAACAATTTACATCCGGCCATCAATTTTAGCGGACAAACCGCAAAGCATCAAACAACTTCCGTCTTAGAACACCCGCTTGCTAAAACTCAATTAAAACCCCAACCGAAAGTTGAGGGAATTGCCAGTTTTATCCCAGCCCGCACTTTAGTATTGGTCGGAAGAGAAAATCAGATATTAGATATTTTGACACCCGAACAGCAGGAAATGCTCGAAGGTCGCATAACTTGGGAAATTGCCAACAGCGGGCCCGAACGGCGGGAAATTACCCAAAAAGAATTAAAATTTAATCTCGGTTTGGAGTCGGCAGCCAAAAAAGCGCAGTTGCCGCCGATGCGTCGTTTTTGGGAATTGATGGCCTGGCTTCAGACGAGTCCGGTTGCTCTCAAAAGAAATCAGTTTGGAGAATCAATCCTCGCAGTTAAAAAATCGATCGACCGCAATGCCATCCTAGTCCAAAAAGCCCGCGCCCAGATCGAAGCAAAAACCGCACTGCAGTCAATTGCTGCATCGAATTTGATCGACCACAATACCCCAAAACTAGAAACTAATTTTAACAGCAAGTTCGATCGTCTAGTCAGCAATCCTCTATCCTTTGTTACATTACTCGATCGCGCAGCCGTCAACATCGAGGAATTAACCCTACCGCCAGCGCTAAAAACAACCGCCGCACCAACAGAAATCCCCGGAGTAAAAATTAATACATCCGGCACAGACGGCAATTTAGATTTTTCCGCCCGCGAAATCCTGGAAAAATACGCGCGAAACATCGAAGGAATTATTTGGTCGTCAGTAGACCACCTCCTAGGCAAAGAAACAGCCGCAAGTGATAATACGGAGAAATCCCTGTCAATTAAGTATTATTTACAACAGCTTCAAGAGGAAAAAAACACGCAAAAAAGCCCAGAGGTCGATCGACCGTGGCTGAAGTGGCAAGACTTATTCGGGGAAGCTGCACCGGAGCATTTAATCGAAGGAAGTTCCGAACCCGATGCAGTAGTTCAAACTCTGGTATCACAATCTAGTCCAAAAGTCAAGCAGAAAATTGCAGAAGTAGGAGAATTGCCAGAAGGTCTATCGACCGCAGTCTCAATCTCCCCTTACCCCGAAGCACTTCACCGCCTGCTCGGGCAGCTAAAACAGAGCTTGCTGACACAAAGCCCAAAAAGTCAACCCCAAACAGCATCTGATTTATCTGATTTAGCAGTTACTCAAAAAAATAGCCCTGCACTCGCAGCAGAATCAACCCCAGGGCGCGCGCCGGAAACCCAAGTGCCAAAAAACACAAACCCGAACACCCGACAAAACAACCAATCCCCAGCAGCAATCACCGCGCCAACCCGCAGATACACCCCCGCAACCCCCACAACCCCCCCCGCAGCCGAACCAAAAAATCACAGCGCAGGCGTCCAACCGGAAGGCGAATACTTAGAAACAAAAGCAGAATCGATGGGATACATTAAGCACCCCCTAGAACAAGTGCTCGAATGGCTCGATCGAGTCATGCTGCGGTTAGAAAACATCGCCGAGCAACTCTGGAATTGGGCAAAAATCAACTTGCCAAAAATCCTCAAAAGCAAAGAGAAAATTGACTAATCTTTAGCTTATGATAAAAAAGTTGCGGCAACAGCAGCAAATCAGCTCAGTATTATGCCATCTTTGGAGACTCCCACAGTGCTAACCCTCAAAATCGTAGTTAATGTAGTTGTTTTATTTTTTGTTTCCCTGTTCATATTTGGATTTTTGTCCAATGACCCAGCCCGGAACCCCAACCGCAGAGACATGGAATAAACAAGTTATCTCGACCGCAGAGTAGGGGCGCGTCACCGCAGCCCCTGCAACAGCCGACAAACCCGCAAAAATTAGTTGAACAAAACTTGACCGAAAGCATCCAGGATACAAGCCCCCGGATTCATCCGTGGAGAAATAAAAAACCTGTATCCGATGAAACTTGCCCCCCGAATTGCTCCGTGGGGTCAATGCTTCCAATCTAAAATCTAAAATCTAAAATCTAAAATCGATTGACCTCGCACTGACTCAGCGAGGTTATCTTGTGGCGAAAGCAACTTCTGAAAGCAGCCAGATTTTGGCGCGCCAAAGCCACAGCCAATTTTAGATGTCAGATTAATTTTTAAACAATGGCCTTATTAGATGCAAAATTTTCAATAATTTGCACCCTATAAAATCTAAAATCTAAAATCTAAAATCTAAAATCGGATGACTTACCTGTTGTAACTATGCCCTATCCGGTACCGCCGCCAGAACCCTCTGCCATCATCTACATCGCAAAGCCAAAAAAAGTTGCCCTCACTGTGGCGGCCGGCGATGGAGACACCCGCAGCCACCCCGCAGAAATACCGGAACCAAGCCCAGATATCGTTCAGCCAGAACCCACACCGGCCCCAGCAGAACCCGCAGCCACACTCCTCGGCACCACCCCAGCCACCGACCAGCCTCCAGAAATCGCCGACCCCCTAGCGGAAGTCGAAAGCGGCGAGGCAGTGGTGGGATTTCAGGGGCAGACCCCTGTGGAAGAACCCGAAACTGCGGAAACTCCGAAAGATTCCTCGTTTACAGCTTACCAATTGGGTTCGGTAGAAAATGCCATTGCCATTCGGAATCGGGAACGAACCGCAGAGGCGCAGAGAAAACAGGAGAGAAATATTGCCGGAAAGCAGGAAAGTTGGTATCAGGCCCAAGGCCGGCAGTTAGAAGATAACTCTCCCCAACCTGCGGAGATTCCCGTTCCAGAACCCGCGCTAGAACCAGCACCCAGCGGGCAACAGGAGTTCGAGATTCCCGCACCAGCAACCGCCCCCGCACCCAGAACCCCCCCTGCGCCGACACCGAAACCTAAACCAGCCGCGCCGGGAGTCCGCACCGCCCCTTCTGGGCGGACGGTGCCTTTTCCGGTGACTCCGGCCGATACTATCGAAGTTAAGGCCGACAGCCAAGAATTCGACGATAAGCAGCAAATTGTCACGGCGGTTGGTAATGTCGTTGTGCGGTTCCGGCAAACTGTGATTGATGCCGATCGAGCGATCGTCAACTTAGTCACCCGCCAAGTGGTAGCATCCGGCAATGTCGCCTATACCCGCGGCCAACAAGTAGTGCGCGGCCAGCAGATGGAGTTCAATCTCGGCCTCAACAGCGGTGCAGTCGAACAAGCACGCGGCGAAATATTCCTGCCCGCAGCAGGTAGCGAATTGACGCCCACACTGCCGACAGATATTAGTGCTGGGACGATTCTCGAACAGCCGCTGAGCGATCGAATTACCAGCCAGCAGCCCCTACGCGGAGTCAAATCCCCCGGCGCTGCTACAGTGACTATCGGCGGCGGCGGACAGCTAGCAGCCCCCCAAGTTACTGGTGCCGTCAACCGCATCCGCTTTGAAGCAGAACGCATCGAACTGCTGCCAGACGGCGCGAGGGTAGCAACCAACATTCGGCTTACTAACGACCCGTTTTCCCCGCCGGAATTTGAATACAGGGCCCGGAGGGCGACGATTAGAAGGATTTCGCCCACGGCAGAGGAATTAGTCACAACTAAACCCCGCTTGGTGTTCGACAACCGGGTGAAAATACCCGTGTATCCCCGCAGGCAAGTCTTTGACAGCAGGCAGCAAAACGGCCCGTGTTTGACCTTTGGTTACGACGGAGGCGAACGCGGCGGTTTGTATGCCGAGTGCGGTTTTGAGGTGTTGCAAAACGGGCCGGTGCGGCTGACTCTGACGCCCCAAATTTACCTGCAGCGGGTGGTGGAAAAGCACGGCGGTAATCCGTTTTCTCCCGATAGCTACGGGCTCAAAGCGAGGTTACGCGCTAGTCTCGGCCGGCGCACCAGCCTGGACGGATCGGCAATATTTCTGAGTTTGGAAGATTTCCCGAATTTGCCGGAAAACAGCTTTCGGGGCAATTTGCGCCTGCGACAGTTGATCGGCACTCACTCTCTGGCTGCAGAATACAGTTATCGCGATCGACTGTTTAACGGTTCTCTGGGCTATCAAACCGTGCAGAGCAGCCTCGGAGCAGTCCTCACCTCCCCAGTCATCCCACTCGGACGCACCGGCCTCAATCTCAGCTACCAAGCTGGGTATCAATTTATCAATGCTGACACCGATCGACCAGACTTGCTCGAACCAGTGCGGGAAAACAACCGCATCGATCTGGGCCGTTCCCAAGTTAGCTTCGCCTTGAGCCGCGGCTTTAACCTGTGGGAGGGTCAACCGCTGCCCCGCACTCCCACCCAGGGCTTGAGGTATACGCGGACGCCAGTGGTTCCTTTCTTGCAACTGGCCCTGGGACTCCGGGGAGTTGGTACTTACTACAGCAGTGGCGACAGACAAAATTCCCTCGCTGGCAGCGTCGGCATTCAAGGACAGTTCGGTCATTTCTCCCGCCCTTTCCTCGATTACACTGGGTTTAACGTGACTTATACCCAGGTGGGGCGCGACGGTATCTCGCCGTTTTTATTCGATCGCTTAGTAGATTTGAGAGTCCTGTCTTTTGGGCTTGTCCAGCAAGTTTACGGAGGCTTTCGAGTGGGATTTCAAAGTGCTATTAATTTAGAAAGTGCGGAAACAATCAGTACGAATTACACCTTAGAATACAGCCGCCGCAGCTACGCAATCATTTTGCGTTTTAACCCTGAGCGTCAAGTCGGCAGCCTGACTTTTAGAATTAGCGACTTCAACTGGAATGGGACTCCCCAACCTTTTTCCGGGGACGCGCGAACTGTAGAAGGAGGCGTTCGTTTATCCGATTAATTCAATTGGGAATTGGGCATGGGGCATTGGGCATGGGGCATTGGGCATTGGTCATTGGGAATTTGGAACCAACAGAAAACAGTCAACCGCCAACAGAAAACAGTCCACAGACAACAGAAAACAGACAACAGAAAACAGACAACAGTCAACAGTCAACAGACAACAGAAAACACTCAACAGTCAACAGAAAACACTCAACAGTCAACAGTCAACAGTCAACAGTCAACAGACAACAGAAAACAGTCAACAGTCAACAGAAAACACTCAACAGTCAACAGTCAACAGTCAACAGTCAACAGAAAACAGTCAACACATGACAGAAGTGACCGCAATATCTGCACAAGCAGCGGCTCTGCTGGTTCACTACGGTTTTGACCTAGGTGGCAAAAAAGCCGAGAAATTGGCGGGTGAATGGCTAACCAAGTATCCCGGCTATTGGCTGCGTTTAGCAGTGGTTGAAGCGCTTTATCAAGGCCGCTACAAGGCTGTTTCTGTGGGACAGCTATTGAGTATGTGGCACCGGATAGGTGAACCTCTCTATCATTTCAATCGCGAGTTTGAACGCTTGGTATGCAACAATTTTCCTCAAAATTTAACCGGGGAAATTGGTGTTCAAATGTCGCAGGAGGATATACTTTTCTCCAACCAGGAATCGCAAGTTGGTGTCGCCGAGTTAGATTTGCGATTGCCGTCAGAGGCGCAACTTGATGTGGCGCTTCATGCAGAAGTCCCCAACACAGACGCCCCGGGAATAGGAAAATTGCCCGCAGCCGACGATCGCACAAAAGAAAATACAGAATTTGTAGTATATGAAGATGTGGCTATTACCGCCCTCGCCGATCGAGCCGAAGCCGAGCAAAAATTAGCTGACAAACCTGTGGCAAAATCCTTCCCAGTTGTCAAACACACTGATTTTCATACCAAGTTAAAAGCCATTGCCAGAGAAGGCAGAAGAAAGAAGGGAGAAAGCAGAAATAGACTGTAAACTTTGGGAACTATAGCCTTTCTCAGTAACATGAGGTGCTCTCGCGGCCTCCGTGGCCTCCGTGGCCTCCGTGGCGTCCGTGGGCATAAGACTCGCCCCCATACCTCACAACGCTTGAGAACCGCTATAGATAGTTATTTTTCACTTTTCACCAGAAAACGAGCCAGAAGCCCCTGGCTTTAGACATGGGGAGGAAAGTGGCAGCGACGACCGTCGCCTGAAGCTTTCTTCCTTCAAAATCCATAGCTATAGCCATCTTTTTTGTGAATTGCTTTGCAATATTTATGGCTAACACCTGCTACCCTCCCAGCCTTCGTTACGATATCAAAACTACCTGAAGCACGGCACAAAACACGCCCGGTGTAAGAGCCGATTTTCTTGCCTGCGGTAACGTTTGCACTGACAAGATCGCCAGTCTGAAACCCTTTATGGATTTGCACTCTGGACTTGTGCCGCATGGGAAACCCGTACTGATTTGTGCCGCACATCTGTCGTGTTCCGTGACCTTTTGCTGCGATCAACAGTGGCTTTGATGTTAAGACTTCAAGCGTGTCAACGCTGCCCACACACGCAGCATCAAGCCAGTGCGATTTAGCTAATCCTAACCGATGGCGATTGAACTTAGTTTGCCCGCCCGTGCCAGTAGTGACGGGCAATCCCGTCTTTTTAAGTGCATTAAACAATGCCCACCTGGTTGAGTTGACCGCTGCTGCATCTTTAAGAGGCTGTTTTGCCTGTTTGAGAATACGATTTAGCAGGTCGGGCTTAGCTGCCAGGAATACCCGAACATCTTGATTGCCTTTCTTTTGATTGCAATCGTGGCAGGCAATCGTTAAATTAGAAACCCTGTCCGAGCCACCTTTTGATTTGGGTTGAATGTGCTCAACCTCAAAAGGTACATTTTCAGCCGAGCAATAAGCGCACTGCCGATTCCATTTGTCCAAGAGATACTGCCGGACTTCGTAACCCTGCAATTCTCCCTGCTGATACAATACGCCTGAGATTTCAGGGTTTTGCATTAGTTGGGTATCGAACCGCACTAACTCTTGAGCAATGCTAGCAATGGGCGCAAATCGAATTAACTTGCGTACCCATGTAAGTGTTGTTTCAACTCGATGCTGCCCCGATGGAGCTAGCCAACCATCCGGACGAGTGCGATTGAGAAACCGCGCTTGACGATATCGAGTTTTGCGATTTCGCCTTCCTCGCCTGAGTTGGTGGCGAGAGAGAAGTGCATCTTTAATTTGCTGCCCCCTGTGTTGCAGTTCGGCTCCGAAGATAATCTTGTTGCCCTGTTTGACTGCGATTCCCGTAATTTTAGATCCCGGATCTAATTTCAGTTCTAAGAGTTCAGGATTCGTCTCAACTGCTTTTTTCAAAACAATTGTAAAGGGATAGCGGCGAAATACCGCTGCCTTGCCTGCTTTCAGTAATGACCTTGCCATTCCTGGTTTGCAGGGTGATAAAGGTTTGAGATTGTTATCAATTACAAAGGCAAAGTTAGACATTTTTGCGTCTCCTCTGATTTCTCGTAATGTTCGCTTCGCCAATGTTTTCAAGGCTTGTTCTGCTGGCTGCACTTCCTTAACCCATTACAGATGTTTAACAACCAACGATAGTGCTACAAACTAGCGACGCATTTGTAGGTATCATGACCTCGAAAACGTAGACCTCGAAAGTCTTGGGCTGGTCATGTTGTGGCTCGCATCCCGCTTGCGTTAGTCGGGCAGTCTACAAGCCCCTGCCTTTAGGCATGGGGTTCATGACTTGGGGCACTTACTCCCATCCGAATTTCCGAACAAAAAGATGCTTGTTCCGTACCGTTAGCTTGCTTAACAACGCTAGTCCGCAGCCGCAAATTGGGCATGAGATACCACAGCCTTTCTTCGGCATGGAGGGTGTCTGATTCTGTAATCAATGTCAGCACGTCGTCGCCCATCACGTAGCGGCTGTTACCCTTGTCTTGCAACACTTTGCCAACGCTTGGATTGTCGGGATTTGGTACGATCGCTAGTATTGTAGAACCGATTTGTTTAGCTTGGTCGCGATCGGGAATACCGTCCCAACTAATCCGAACGCTAGTTAGCTTAGTTGAAGCCGGGTTAATCGAGTGTTGTTGGCAAAGTTTGACGACTGCTGCATCGCTAGCTGTCAGTATTTCTATTTTGAGGTCGGATTTACCTGCCTGCAATTCCCCAGAATTGAGATTGTGTACGGTACGCTGAGAAAACCATTTACCTGCACTTAACTCGAAAAACTCGATAACATCCATGAAATTTGTCTCTAAAGTCAATACTGCTTTATTTGCGATCGTGACTTGCGCGCTATGAGTCAGAAACCCGGTTTCTTCCTGCGTACTAGCGACCAAACCCATGATTTTGTTTAGAAACCCGGTTTAAGAGTGCAAGTCCTTTTCTATATTTTAGAGGAAGGGGGCGCACCTGCAAAGCTTTCTGAGAGCTTTAGGTGAAACAGATTGCAGATGCCGTTGAGGTACGAAACCCAACCAGGGGGACATCTGCCTCGCTGATGCGGCCGACTTGACAGAAAATTAGAGCATCCGCCATTATATTTCGTTAGAAAAAGTTTTTTTCGCACTTTAAATACCTGAAAATTTTTAGCTTTGAGAGTGTTTATCGATCGACCATCCTGGCCCAAATACCAGCTATGTTAAGAAAAGCAACGATATATGTGAGCCTTTGTCGATCGAGCGGTAAATTGGGCGTTGCTGAGTTTAATTATATTGGCGGCGATTTATTATCATGGCACTGCTTGAAAATTCTCCAAGCAGACTCCGACTAAAAAACAAGCAATTCATCGAACCATCACCAAACCGAGGATAGCAAGCCCGTAGCACATAGCATTCAAATATGTCATGCTAAGTCAAGAGAAAAGATTCTCGATCGGCTTTTCGGTAGGGTACAGCTAGCGATCGCATACATTTAAAAAACACATCCGTAAATTTATGACCGAGTTTACACAAGGGCTGGATAAAATGCAGCCCGCAGAACAGACGCACTACCTGGGAATCCTGCCAAGTCAGCTAGCAGCGACTTCAGACTGCGAAAAATTATACAGCTTACTAACAGATTACAATTTTATTGAATCCAAGCTGTCAGCATCGGGAGTACAGGCGCTAATAGAAGATTACGATTTAGCAACAAGTCCCGATATTATTACCTCAGACCAAAAAGCCCACCAACTCAAATTAATCCAAGAAGCAATTCGGCTGTCTGCCCACATTCTAGCCACAGATAAAACCCAACTAGCCACCCAACTAATAGCCCGCTTGATGTGCTTTGAAAGTCCAGACATTCAAGCCCTGCTAGCACAGGCCAAACACCAAACAACCCCCTGGCTGCGACCGCTAACGCCCAGCTTTACCCCTCCCGGCGGGAGATTGTTGCGTACCCTCACCGGACATACAGACTGGGTACAAGGTGTAGCAATCACCCCCGACGGCAAGCGGGCAATTTCTGCGTCCTCCGACCACACTCTCAAAATTTGGCACTTAGAAACAGGAGAAGAACTTTCCACCCTCAAAGGTCATCTTACCTACGTCAATGCTGTAGCTGTCACGCCCGATGGCACTAAAGTAATTTCCGGTTCTTGGGACAATACTATTAAAATTTGGGATTTAGAAACTGGACAAGAAATATTTACTTTTGCCGGCGATACTTTTGCCGTAGAAGCAGTAGCAGTAACTCTCGACGGCAAGCGAGTAATTTCAGGTTCTTGGGATGGCAGTATTAAAGTTTGGGATTTGACAAGCAGGGAAGTAATTTTCAACTTCAAAGGTCACAGCAGTTTTGTCCAGTCGGTAGCAGTAACTCCTGATAGCAAACGGTTAATTTCTGGGTCAGGAGACAACAGCATTAAAGTCTGGAACCTAGAAACCGGAAAAGAACTTTTTACTCTTACGGGTCATGAAGACTGGGTAAAAAGTGTAGCAGTTACTCCCGACGGCGAACAAATAATTTCTGGGAGTTACGACGGAACTGTTCAAGTCTGGAGTTTGCCCGAACAAAAGCAACTTTTCACTTTAGGAAAACACGGCAGTTTTGTTCAAGCTGTAGCAATCAGTCCTGACGGCAAACGGGTAATTTCGGCTTCCGGCGACAAAACGCTAAAAGTTTGGAATCTCGAAACAAAAGAAGAACTTTCCACTTTTACCAATCACATTGCCCCAGTTAATGCTGTGGCTGTTACCCCCGACGGCAAGCGGATAGTTTCTGGTTCCTCTGACAAAACTCTCAAAGTTTGGCACTTAGAAATAGGCAAAGAAAATTTATCATTTGCACGTCACGATGACTGGGTAAATGCTGTAGCAGTAACGGCGGACGGTACTAAAGCGATTTCCGGTTCGGGAGACAACAGCCTTAAAGTATGGAATCTCAAAAACGGACAGGAAATTTTTACAATTCGGGGACATCAAGATTGGGTAAAAGCGATCGCAATAACAGCGGATAGCAAGCGAGTAGTTTCGGGTTCTGGCGACAAAACTGTGAAAGTTTGGAATCTAGAAACCGGAAAGGAAATCTTTACTTTCACGGGTCATACAGACTGGGTGAATTCTGTGGCAGTGACGGCGGACGGAACGATGGCGATTTCGGGTTCGACAGACACAACTATAAAAGTTTGGAGTTTGGAAACAGGAGAGGAACTTTTTACTTTTACAGGTCATGAAGACGGGATAAAATCTGTTGCAGTTACTCCTGACGACAATCGGGTAATTTCTGCTTCCAGCGACAACACTCTCAAAGTTTGGAGTTTGGGGAAAGAAAAGAATATTTTTGCTCATTTGTGGAATGTAGGAGTAAAAAATCAACTTTTCACTCTCAAAGGTCATGAGAGTTGGGTGAATGCTGTGGCAGTTACAGAAGATGGAAAATGTGCAATTTCTGGGGGGCGAGAAACAACTTTGAAAGTGTGGAATTTGCCAAGTAGAAAGGAAATTTTTACTCTAGCTGGTCATGCCGATACGATAACATCCGTGGCGACTAGGGGTAATAAAGCGATTTCTGTTTCGGATGACAATACTCTGAAAGTTTGGGATTTGTTGAGTCGAAAAGTAGTTGCTAGTTTCACGGGAGATAGTGCTTTGAAAGCTTGCGCTATTGCGCCGGATGGGGTGACAATCGTAGTGGCGGAAGCTTCGGGACAGGTCCACTTTTTGAGGTTAGAAGAGGGGAAATAGTCATTAGTCATTAGTCATTAGTCATTAGTCATTAGTCATTAGTCATTATGCCGATCGCACTTTTGCTAAAATTTAAAAGTGCGATCGGTCTTTTCCCCAATCTAGTTTACAATTGTTCGGGGTCAATTCCCATCGCTCGCAGTCTTTCTGCCAGTACAGCAGCCCGCTGTTCGGCTTGTTCTGCCCGCTGTTCGGCTTGTTCTGCCCGCTGTTCGGCTTGTTCCAAGCTGCGAGAAACCTCCTCATAACTTGTAAAAGGTTCCCCGTCAGGGCGATAAATTTGCAACTCTTCACCCGACAAATCAAAGCGAATTCCTGCAATTCATTAAAAAAAATCTCATTCACCAAAGAGCGCATCGAAAATAGGGCAGACACCGCCCGCCCTAGAAAACTACTTTCTCTGCAAATTCACCCCGCGAATCGAATAATCCAAAAGCTCAATAGGGTGCATTAAAGTAACTGTTTTTCCCTGCAACTCCAAATGCTTCTTAATTTGCAAAGAACAACCCGGATTAGAAGAAGCAATCAACTCCGCCCCAGTATTCAGCAAATTCTCCACCTTTTGCACTCCCAATTCATCAGCAATCTCCGGCTGAAGCATATTGTAAACCCCCGCACTCCCGCAGCACAAAGCCGCATCCACAGGTTCTTTTAACTTCACCCCCGGAATTTGTTGTAGCAACTGACGCGGCTGCAAACTAATCTTTTGCCCGTGCAACAAATGACAAGCATCTTGATAAACAATTGTCAAATCTCCGTCAATCAAAGGATTAAGTTTCGCCGTAATTCCCGCACTTGCCAAAAACTCTTGCACGTCCTTAACATTAGCAGCAAAATTCTCAGCTTTCTCCCGATACTCAGGGTCATCTGCTAAAATGTGACCGTATTCTTTCAAAGTGTGGCCGCACCCAGCAGCGTTGATAATCACAAAATCAACGCCAGTATTTTCAAAGCTATCAATCATTTGTCTCGCCAAAGCTTTCGCCTGTTGGGCTTGCCCTTGGTGTTCCGGCAAAGCAGCACAGCATCCCTGACTTTTAGGAACCACAACCTCGCAACCGTTAGCCGTCAAAACTCGCACCGTAGCTTCATTAACTGGCGAAAATAACAGCCGCTGCACGCAGCCTAAAATCACGCCGACTCGATAGCGTTTCTCCCCTTGTGCGGGAATTACCTCTGGTAAATTATCCCGGAAAGAATCAACAGTAACTTTCGGCAAAATTGATTCCATCGCCGCCAAGCGGGGAAATACTTTTTTCAGCAAACCTGTTTTGCGGACAAGTTTTGGCAGTCCTAATTTTTGATAAATAAACAGGGGTACAAGCAAAGGTCGCAATCTGTGAGGATAAGGGAAGAGATTAAAAATCAGAGTGCGAATTACATTGTCGGAAAAAGTGCGTTCCTGATTTCTAGTAACTTGGTGGCGAGTTGCGGAAATTAACTTGTCGTATTGAACTCCAGACGGGCAAGTTGTAACGCAGGCCAAACAGCCCAAACAAGTATCGAAATGCTGTGAGGTTGCTTCGTTTAAAGGTGCGTCGCCTTCGTTAATTGCATCCATTAAATAAATGCGGCCTCTGGGGGAATCCATTTCTTTGCCGAGTACGCGATAACTCGGACAAGTTGACAAACAAAAGCCGCAGTGTACGCAAGTATCGATTAATTTCGGGTCTGGCGGATTGTTGGCGTCGAAACCTGGGATGTCGAGGGTTTCTAAGTGGGGATTTTGTGCTAGAAAATTGCTTTCTTTGGCAGGTCTTAAATCGTCGCTGGGAAATTGAGATTTTTCGGAAGTTTGCATATATAGAAGAAGTTCGGCAACGGATTATGTAACGGATGTAACGGATGTAACGGATGTCAGTCCGATGGAAGTCGGAAGAAGAAAGAAGGAATAAGAAAAAAAGTTTAGTTATCTAGGAGAGAAGTCAGAAGCAATCGACCGCATGGATAAAGTGCAATTAAGAATGTCCTAAACGTCCCAACCAAAACTTCTCTTCTTTTCTCTTCCTTCGCGGTCTTCGCGCCTTCGCGGTTCATTAAAAAACAAATCTGGTTCACAAATGAATTAGACCTAGATTCAAGAAAGACCGAACTCCTGACTACAAACTTTAAACTAAATACCGCTTATAAAACGATCGGGACTCAAAAGATTTTCCGGGTCAAACTGCTGTTTAATCCGGCGCATTAAATCGATCGCACTTCCAGTATAGCCCCAAACATCTAACTGTTGCTTGAGGTCGGTCGGCGCTGCTAAAACAGTCAGAAAACCGCCTTTTGCTTCGCACCCTCTGCGTACCTGCAACAGCGTGTCTGCAGTCGCAGTCTCAAACCGCAAAACCCCCAAACCGCTGCCTGCATGAATCAAAGCGTCCTGTACCGGCAATTCGTTAATTGCCGTTACAGCTTCCGACGGTCTGATTCCTATTTTGCAAATAATTGCCGACTTTGTGCCAGAATCCCACATTGTTTCTGGCAATCTTTGCCATAACTGATGCTCATCATTTTCGCTGCAGCTAGTGCCTTGCAAACCCAACTTTTCGCCAACTTCCAGCAAGCGGGCTGATTGTTGTTTAACACTTGGGGCGATACTTTGAAATCTGACGATTAATCCCGTGCCCTTTCCTAAGCCTAATTTTGCCACTAATTCAGGTGACAGCAAATCAACGGCACTTGGTGTCAAAGCAGAGGATAATAAGATTTGAGCCGTTTGGGACAAAGCATTAATTTCCCCTGTCAGCACTACGGTTCCCGACGATTCAGGCAGCGGATAAACTCGGAAAGTTACTTGACTGATGACCCCCAATGTGCCGTAAGCACCAGTAAACAGTTTCATCAAGTCGTAACCGGCGACATTTTTAACAACTCGACCCCCGGCTACGGCAATTTTACCGTCCGATCGCACAAAGGTAATTCCCAATAGCAAATCTCTCACCCCCCGATAGCGATGCCGCAAGGAACCCGCATCAGCAGTAGCGACAATGCCGCCCAAAGTTGCCTCTTGCGGATATGCTGGATCGATCGGCAAAAATTGACCTGCCGCAGCTAAAATTTGTTGCAAATCCGCAAACTTCATCCCCGCTTCTGCAGTCACGGTTAAATCGCCCACAGCGTGTTGTACAAGCCGATTGAGGCGCGAAGTGCTGACAGCCACAAGCCCCGCTGCATCAGGAGATACCCTTAAATCCCCCTTAAAAAGACCCACTTTGACAACATCTTGCTCCCCCCTTTGTAGGGGCGGTGCCCCCGTGCCCGCCCTGGGCCGGGGGGGATCGGAGTCTAATTTAACTAAACCGCCCCAATCAAGTTTGCTGCCGCTGCCACAAGGCAAGACTGCACAGCCATGTTGCTGTGCCCAAGCAATGACAGCCGCCAGTTCTTCCTGAGTATTGGGGTAAACAGTACAATCTATTTTCGTGTCGGGGGCAACTGCTTTTTCTACCCGTTCTTGCCAAAATGGCTCTGTATCTTGCCAGCGACAGATGCCAGCAGTCCCGACAATACTTTCTAATTCTTGTATGCTTACGTAATTTTCGGTAGAAAAAGATTTCATGAAGGTTATCAGACGCCCGGTAAAAAAAATTATCAAAACACTGCCTAAAACCATTAAATATTAATACGGGCCCGATATTCAAAACATGAAGAAACAAATGTCTCAAAACCGAATTTCTCTGGGAATTACCGGTCTCAACGAAGTGATTGGCGGTGGCCTAATTTCTCAACGCTCTTATCTGGTGCGCGGCGGCCCCGGTACTGGCAAGACTACACTGGGCTTTCACTTTTTGGCAGCAGGTGTGGCTCTGGGAGAAACGCCCCTGTTTATTACTTTAGGAGAACCGGAAGCACAATTGCGGGCCAATGCCACAAGTCTCGGTTTTGATATGGAAGCGATGGCCTTCCTCGATTTGAGCCCATCCTCAGAATTTTTTACCCAAGTTCAAACTTATGACATTTTCTCCCCCTCCGAGGTGGAGCGAGAACCGACTACACAAAAGATTATCGAGCGAGTCGAAGCTGTCAAGCCACAACGGGTGTTTTTGGACGCAATCACTCAATTTCGCTACTTAGCTGCGGATGAGTTTCAGTTTCGCAAGCAAGTTTTGTCTTTTCTTCGGTTTTTGGTGGAAGGGGGGGCGACGGTGGTGTTTACCTCCGAAGGCACTTCAAGTGCTCCCGATGACGATTTGCAATTCATCAGCGACGGGGTAATTTATTTAGAACTGCGCCCTGAAGGACGCGCCCTGACTGTCACCAAGCTGCGAGGCTCCAATTTCCGCAGCGGCCGCCATTCGCTGCGCCTGACTCAGGCTGGTATGGAGGTATTCCCGCGACTGCTGCCGGACAACTTTCAACAGGATTTTGTTGCTGAAGCAATTTCTTCTGGGGTTCCAGAAATTGACGAACTGCTGCACGGGGGACTGGAACGGGGGACTGTGACGGTGATTAGCGGGCCTAGCGGCGTTGGTAAAACGACGGTGGGGATTCAGTTTATGAAGGAAGCTGCAGGAAGGGGGGAGCGATCTGTAGTTTACATTTTTGAGGAGTCAAGTTCTACTCTGCTGCAGCGCTGCGAATCAATTAACATCCCGGTTGGGGCGATGATGGGGCAAGGAAGTCTTTCGGTGATACCTGTGGAACCTTTGCTGTACTCGCCGGATCAGTTTGCCTGTATGGTACGGCAGGAGGTTGAGCAGGAAAAGACGCGGATTGTGATGATTGACAGTATTTCTGGCTATCAGCTTTCGATGCAGGGACAAGATTTGGTGAACAATTTGCACGCTTTGTGCAAGTATCTGAAGAATATGGGAGTCACCGTTATCTTGATTAATGAGGTAGAAGCCATTAGCGGAGATTTTCGGCTGACCGAGATCGGAATTAGCTATTTGGCGGATAATCTTCTGTTTATACGCTATCTGGAACGCCAACTGCATAATAGGACAGAAATCCGCAAGGCGATCGGAGTAATTAAAAAACGAGTCAGCAATTTCGAGAGAACTCTGCGAGAACTCGAGATTACTCGCTACGGCATCAAAGTCAGCAAACCGATACGGGGGCTGCGCGGTATTTTGAGTTCGGCGCCGGTGTGGATTGATGGGGAAGCGGATGAAGATTGAATCGGCGCTTGTCGTGCTGTTGCTGGGCAAGTGCAGCTAATTTTGCAGTCGTGAATCTACTAATGAGTAGGGGGCGCGTCGCGCACCTCACCACTAGCAGTAGTGCGCGCACCGCGCACCTTACCACTAGCCTAAGTCCTGGAAAACTTAAATATATTGGTAAATTTGTGTATTTTTCGACTTTTATCGTAATGTAGTTTTCAATTCTATGAAATACAGTAGGGGCACAGGGCACGCGGCCGTGTCCTGTGTCAGATCATCTGTACTTCACTCAACTGAAAACCTATGTAATAGTTCCCCGAAAAGTAAGCTAATACCAGATAAAAAAAGAATCCAACTTTAGACCACCTCCCAACCCATATATAATCACTCACTCCCAATTTTTTATGAGGTTGCATAGAATCCGATCCCCCCTAGCCAAGAGGGCGGGCACGGGGAGTAGGGGTCGCACCGCCCCTACTAAGGGGGGACAAGATTCTTCTCAAAGTCAACCCCTACTCCCCAACAACCAGGGGGATGCGAGGGGGATCGAGATATGTGTAACTTCACATTAAATTGGTATCACTCGCCATTGTAAAATCTAAAATCTAAAATCTAAAATCTAAAATGGTATAACCCGTATTCACAGGAAGCTGATAAATGACTGGCAACTCAATAATTTTAGCCGTAGACCGCAATCAGCGAAACTTGGAACTATTAGCACAATTTCTCAATAAAGAAGGATACCAGATGATCGCGGCTTATAACTTTGAAGATGTTGCACAAGCTATCAGTCAGCCTGCTAGGATCGGGATGGCTTTAGTAGATATTTCTGGTTTCGATCGCCGGATTTGGGAGTGCTGCGAACAACTGCGAAATAACCAAATCCCTTTTCTGATACTCTCGCCCAAACAAAGCGCTGCTATTCAGCACGAAAGCCTCTGCCACGGTGCTCGGAATATGTTGGTAAAACCTTTGATAGTTAGAGATTTGCTATCCATTGTTCACAGCTTGCTAGGAGAACGTGCGTGAGTCAAATTTTATTGCTTGTCGAACAGAAAGAAAATCGCCGCTTGTTATTAGAATGGCTAGCAGTTTATTATGAGGTATTGCTGCCAAACTCAACAGAAAATAGTGAGGAGTTTTTACCATTTAATCAATCTTTTGACCTGGCGATAATTGACGGTATTTCCCTGAAACGCCACTGGCAATGGGTTGCCGCCCAAAAACAGGCAGAACACCCGGTATGCTTGCCTTTTCTTTTGATTACATCCCGCTCGGATGTAGGGATGGCAACGCAATTTATTTGGCAAAGTATTGACGATTTGATTATCGCTCCGATCGAGAAGATTGAATTGCAAGCGCGGGTGGAGATTTTGCTGCGATCGCGCCAGTTGTCTTTAACTCTTAAATTGTCTCACGACCAACTCGATCGCACTCTGCAAACAGCCCAAGAGCTCAATGAGATGAAAACATCTTTGCTGTACATGATTGCCCATGACGTTCGCAATCCTTTGAATTTCATCATCGGCACTACACAACTTCTTAGCAAGTACAAGTTAACATTAACAGAGGAGAAAACACAAGAACTTCTAGACAAAACTCAAGCAGCGGCCAAAGGCATAGATTTGTTATTAGATGATGTTTTGCTGCTGGGGCGTGTTGAGTCGGGAAAAACAGGTTTTTCCTTGCTACCGATAGACTTAGCAAAGTTGTGTAATGAGTTGGTAGAGGAATTTCAGAGCAGCCTGAAGTTGAAACATGAAAATGAGCGGGTGACGCTGATTTTTGTCAATCACCATCAATCTGCTATGGCGTGTTTGGAGGTAAGCTTGCTGCGGCGCATTCTGGGCAATTTGCTGTCCAATGCTATTAAGTATTCTCCCCCAAATACCGAAGTCATCTTTGAATTAAAAGTTACTGAAACCGAGGCTATTTTTTCGGTACAGGATGCAGGAATTGGCATACCTGTAGCAGACCAAGGACGGCTGTTTGATTCATTTTACCGGGCTAAAAATGTCGGTCGCATTCCTGGTACTGGACTGGGGCTGAGCATTGTTAAAAAATGTGTGGACTTGCAGGGTGGCGAAATTACTTTGACCAGTGAAGAAGGCATTGGCAGTACATTTACAGTAACGCTGCCGATCGC
Source organism: Microcoleus sp. T3_B1 (assembly GCF_036700445.1). Lineage (NCBI taxonomy): Bacteria > Bacillati > Cyanobacteriota > Cyanophyceae > Oscillatoriales > Microcoleaceae > Microcoleus > Microcoleus sp. T3_B1. The sequence continues at coordinate 3,657 of NZ_JAUBOX010000018.1, read as the reverse complement.
ACAACCTGGAAAAAAGCAAATCTCGCCTGCAACGCCTTAAACTAGATGCAGGCATTATATTGGGATATTCATCGATGGATTTGACGCCCCGCTGAGGCTCTACTTGGTATAGCTTTTCTTAGTAACATGAGGTGTTCTTGGGCAAACAGGGCATGGGGCATGGGGCATTGGCCCGCGCAGGGCATGGGGCATGGGGCATGGGGCATTGGCCCGCGCAGGGCATGGGGCATGGGGCATGGGGCATTGGCCCGCGCAGGAAGAGTACCTTACTTTCCTGAGAACCCCTGTATTCTCAAAAAACTGATAACAGCCGATCGTCAACTGATGAAATTGAGCATCGTCGTTCCAGAAGCGATCGACAAGCCGGAGAATTGGCGATCGTTCCTCAAAGCTCGATCGGCATCGTAAAAAATGTTGAACGCACCCAAAAAATAATTAGATACCATTCAAAACTTATCCGAGTAGCCAGACTTTATATTTATGAAAAAAAGCGACCCAACAACCGTCACATCTGAGATTATCTGATGAGTATTTTAACACTTTAAAAATGGTTAATAAACTCTTTTAGGAATTATTTTCGGACTCTTGTGCCGTACAATCAATCAAGAGTTGAAGAGCGATCGCCTGAGCTTTCATGTGGACAGTCCAACTGTTCAACTATTAATGGTTGAAACCTGATGTCTCCCGGTTCAATTGCCACTCTTCTCCACCAAGCTGGCAACAAGAGCAGCCAAAACTTACCCAAAGACACAGAACGCTGCTCGCGAACAAAAACCAAGGTCAGGAGAGCCACCAGTCGTAAGACGGCTGAGAGGGCAAACACCCCTGGCAAGCCACCGAGATTGGTCAAAGTGGCGAGAAAGCCACCCACGGTGATTCCCATTGCCCCAGTGACACCAGGAACCGCGGCCGCGATCGCAAAGTATATCGACTGATTCAACAGTGGTGCCACCGACATCATCAGATTACCACTGCACAAGTCGATCGCCGCCCACGTCCCACCGCCGATGATGTGCAACAGCGGGAACCACACCCATAGGAAAATTGGAGCCGTTCCACCTTCTAGCCACAGTAGAGGGGTCAGAGCCACCAAAACTCCCACTACTAGCATAATCGGGCGATTCCCAACCCGGTCAGCCAGCTTCCCCCAAAAAACCAGCATCAGCAAGTTAGCACCAGCACCTAAGCTGCTATAGAGCGTTACCACGCTGACATCTATCTTTAGGTCATCTAGCAAGTAAAGGTTAAAGAAGGGCGCGCTGACGTTAACGGCAAAGCTCCATAGACCAGAGTAAAGCAAAAACTTTAAAAAATTGGCTTCCTTGAGAAAGCTAAAAATTGTCCCTGTGGATGATTTTTCGCCTGTATCTGAATGCGTAACCTGTACAAGCTTTGGGTTCACATCGGTCATAAAGAACTGACAACCTAGACTGATGAGACCAAGCACAATTCCTAAAACCAAGATGGCACTGTAACCTTGGAGCTTTCCACCGGGCCAGTTCGATACCACTAGAGCCAGCAACGGCACACCAATGAGATTCGTCAAGCTGACAGCACTATTGCGAAAGCCAAAATACCGCCCGCGCAACCGCTGAGGTACTAACGCCGCCAACCAGCTCAAGAAGGAAGCCCGACCTAAAGATTCTAAGACTTGACTTACCCAGATGATTGCCAATGTCAACTGCACAACCTGATGTCGGGCCAGATGAAATGAGCCTCCCAACCAAAGGGCTGGCACGAGAATCAGCCACAGCAGTCGCGACATTCCGAAAATGTAGAAGGAATACCAGTGGCGGCTCTGTGTTCGGTCTGCTATATAAGCTCCGAACGGTTGGAGCAGATTTACCAGTTGAGGAATGGAGGAGAGCATACCAATTTCGACTGGACCAGCCCCCAAATCGAGCAAGAAATTACTGAGCAACGCGCCGCCGATGATGCTGTAAAAAAGCGTAGCGAAAACACCGTCCAAAGTTAGTGCTCTGAGGCTCGATCGAGTTTCCGGTTTGGAAAGTTTTAGATGCCCATTTGTCAGAAGTACCGTCTCTGGTAAGGCTATATCCTCTTGGATTTCCTGAAGTTCTAGAGGATTCGTTCCTACTAAGCTGTAATCTTCTTGTTTTTCGAGCATACTGGATAGCCAATAGATAAGCTGCTACGCAGCTTAATTGTATAACATAAGATTAAGTATTTTAAGGAGCACAGCCATAGATGCAAGCTAAAAGTCTATAGGCTTGGGTTACAACTATTTATTCCTCGGAGATGCCCCTAAATCCCCCTTAAGAAGGAGGACTTTGAGTAAGTTCTGATATCCCTCTTTTTAACGAGGGCTAGTAGGGGGATCGAGCTTAACTGAACCGTATTGATCTAAAAGTTATCGCTCTCAAAAGCAAAAAGAAAGATTACTTAAATAAATTAGAGAAAATAAGAATGCCCCAATTACAGAATTATGATTAATTGCATTATTAATAATTAATTAATTAATTAATTATTAAGGTTCAGTTAAATTGTTTATTCCTCGGAGATCCCCCTGATTGTTGGGGAGTAGGGGTTGACTTTGAGTAAGTTCTTGTCCCACCCCCTACTCCCCTTCGTAGGGGCGGTGCTACCCCTACTCCCCGTGCCCGCCCTAGGCGCCCGGGGAGCGGGCTTAACTGAACCGTATTAATCAATAAATAGCTAATTTTTTATAAATTTTCTATGCGACATTAGGTTACTGGGTTCTTCAGGGTGAACCCGATAAAATAGAGAGCTTTTCAGATGGAATAAGTCAATGTAACTTTAAGAAACCCACATATTAGTATGAATAAAGGTTGCTAAAAATGAGAAGATAATCACAGTTCTAAAGGAGCAAGAGCGTTCAATAAGTCTTCTAGGATAAATCGCAGCAAAGATTGAGTTGCTAATATTAAACCTAATCGAGCTTGGGCGAGCTTTGGCTGTTCTATTTTAACTTCTCCCCAAATTCGGCACTGGCTGTAAAAAATCTGAAATGCGTCGCTCAAACTCTTGGCTAATTTGAAATAATTGACAGGTTTTTCGCGGTTCTTTACCTCAAAAGTAGGATATAAATTGTCTAGCACTGTTAACAGTTGCGATATTAAACTGCGTTCTGCAGGATGCACTAACCGCAGTCGATCGCCCTCGTCAATCCAAGGGATAGGATTTGGACTCGCCAGCGACCAAATTTGCGGCGCTGTAGCGACATCTGGCTGGGCGATCGCAATTATCCGATCGCGGTGGGCCATTCGCAGCAGGGAACAGCAGCGCGCGTGGCTGTACTGAATGGGAAACAGTCGATCGGCACATACAACAGAAGATAATATTCGAGATTCGGGAATGGGGAGGTTCGTTTGAGCTAAACGCTGCAACCAGACGGCTAAACCTGCATCAGTCAACTCCATCTCAATAATTCCCGCCGGCGCTACTTTAACGGCGAAATCTGGGTAGCACAGCGGTTGGAGAGTTTCAGCCAACTGTGCCGCGATTGTCTGCGGTGTCTGCTGCCAACTTTTAGCCAATTTCAGGGCGATCGCAGACACGTACAGCACCCGCGCGCTATCTTTACTCCGATTTAATGGAAATATTGCACCATTCTCAATTACTTGTTTAGGAACAGGCAAGATGCCTGTTCCACAAGAAAATTCATCTCTTGTGGAA
>NZ_JAUBOX010000152.1:0-8106 GCF_036700445.1 Microcoleus sp. T3_B1 | reverse complement strand
TACGGATATGGGTTGATTTACATTCTGGGCATTGCATAAATTATTCCTCCTATTCATACTCTAACTCAGCAACGCCTAATCTTGACTTCCTTGAGCGTGGGCGGACAATTGCTCGTAATTGAGTACGAGGGCAAATCCAAACTTTGAGTGAGACCAATCGAGATTGGACTTGGTATTTGCAGCTTTGCCAAGCCACCAAATAACGTCAACTCCTGCATATAAGTAATCCTCTGTTCGTTTTTCAAGTTCTTCAACTGTTATTGAAGCTAGTTGGCACTCGTGAGCGACTATCCACCCGTTAGGAAACTTTGCTACAACATCAGCAATCCGCCTTACTTCAGGAATAGGAAACTCATATTCTATTTGGGCAAGGCTGTACTCTGGCAGTTCTGCCTTGAGAGTTTTTGCTATCAACTCTTTCCCTGCAAGATGTTCAGGACTTTCTGGATGGCTTTGGTAATCGCTTGTGCATTCTGCTTTGTGGGCAAAATGAGGTTTTTTGATCATCCCTTGCTTAATAATCATCGGACTACCACAAAGCTGACATACTAAGTCACCTGCTTTCAGTTCAGCACGAGGATTTTTCAATTTTGTAATGTCTACTCGTTCGTTAGTGCTTGCGATTTTGGCAATTAAGGGCATGGTCACACCTGTAGTTAAACGATAGACAGAGAGCCTATTAAACAGTTTAAAGCCCTTCGATATACAATGGCTATACTTAAATAGAGCATCTGTCCTTTCACCATCGGATAGCTGACATGACCCAAAGCCTCAACCCCACAACCTTACCCCCCGCCTTTCCCGATCACACCCAACTACCTGACTCCGACGGCACGTTTGTGAAAAACTTCCAAGAACATCCCCAGAGTATCCTACTCACCGACTCCCTGGAAACTACACTGCAAACCCTTCACCCCGACGGACAATATGCTATAGGGCAAGATTGTGGCATTTACTGGCGCGAAACCGACCCTCCAGAAAAGGGAGCCGAAGCACCTGACTGGTTCTACGTTCCCAACGTTCCGCCCCTAATAGATGGGGAAATTCGCCGCTCTTACGTGATTTGGCGCGAGTATATTGTGCCATTGATTGCGATCGAATTTGCTAGTGGTAATGGCTCTGAAGAACGAAACAATACTCCCTTATCTCGCTTACCAGAAGGTGTCAACCAGAAACCCGGAAAGTTTTGGGTATACGAGCAGATTATTCACATTCCTTACTATGCGATATACATCATTAAAACGAGCGAATTGGAAGTCTATAACTGGGTGAATACTCGTTATCGCCGTTTGCAACCGAACGATCGCGGACATTATCCGATCGACATGATGGGAGTAGAGTTAGGTGTGTGGGAAGGTAGCTATCAAAATCAGCATCAGCGATGGTTGCGTTGGTGGGATAATCAGGGGAATTTGTTGTTAACTGGTAGCGAACAAGCTAGACTCGAACGCCTCCATACCGAACAGGAACGCCAAAGGGCCGATCGCGCAGAACAAACCCAACGGGATGCTATTCCCCAACTGTTGGCAATGGGTTTAACTGTAGAGCAAGTGGCTCAGGCGCTGTCGCTGTCGGTGGAAGATGTACAGAGATTGGGCTGACAGTTAACTTTCATGATTCAGAAGCCAAATCTCTTTTCTCGAATTGCTGGCATTTCTACGATCGTCCTTTGTGCAGTCGGCGGATTGTTGTACGTCAAAAAACCCGTACAATCTATTCCCGGAAAACCAGCACCAGAGGAAATTGTACTAGATGCCGAAGTGCGATCGCTCCCCGGAAAACTCGACAATATCCCCCTCTTCAACAGCAACAGTCCCGAATGGGTCAATCGATTTTAGATTTTAGATTTTAGATTTTAGATTGACTTGCGCGAGATAAATGCTCTTTCTTGAGGATTTTCGATTTTCGATTTGGGATTGATTCCACGGATAAATCACGTGGCGGGTACCACCTTTGAAATTCGCTTGTCAAAAAAGAAGGCATTTTGCTCTCAACCTTTCCCCCAGACGGCAAAAAAGTCCCCGCAGCTCACCTTAACTTCGCCTTTCAAGGGCAATTTAACCTGTTTGCTCACCACTTTTCTCACACTCCCGCAAATCTACGCACTTTGTATATCGCAGCTTTGCTCTACAATCCCAGATCCGAACCCGTGACGGTGGAAGTGTTACAGGCAGCCAGTTACCTGATGGAACCAGACGCACCGTTCAAACAAAAACCAGCACTAAGTGAGAGTCCCAACGGCGAAGTATATTCCGGCCCTGGGATTCGCGCTGTCGATAACGTTTTGCGGGGAATGCGGCAGCCGGATTTTCCCGCAAAACTGCTCATTGCACCGGGAGAAACCGCATTGTTGATGAATCGCCCTATTCCCGTGCGGGGTCTGGAAAAGCCGATAAATGGTCGTTCTACCTTTGTGCGGCTCAAAAGTAGCGGCAAGGTTTATCAAAAATTTGGGTTTAAAACCCTGTCCTTCTAGGACAGCTTTAATTTCTTAAAACTTTTTTAAAAAAGTCCCGTAAGTTCCGATATCTGGGGTATATAGCCTTTCTCAGTAACATGAGGTACCCGACGTGCATAGGGCATAGGCCTCCGTGGGCATAGGGCATACCTCACCACGCTTGAGAACCGCTATAGTATAAAAGTCAAGGTCAAATTCGCAATGCCCTCGTGAAACAGGACATGAGACACACTTTTAGGCATAAACCGGGGGACGCAGAGCAGCGAAAACTCTTTAAACAGCTAGAGGCTGAATTCAGTAAGCCTTAAACCAGTCAAAACAAACTATTTGTAGGATTGTTAAGTAGGGTAGGGCATACCCAAACTCTAGATAAGTATTCTAGTACGCTTTTGGAGACAGACCCGCTGGGGTGGCTGCTTGCTCAGGCTCGTTAATTGGTAGGATTCTACGGTTGAAAAGTCGGAGTATTGCCTTTCATGACGCAACACTTAAAGGTTAGTCGCTGAATTAAGAATCCCTGCACCTTTAGGTCGGGGAGTGTCAAGCCGCTACTTTGGCAATGTATGCACCTCAAAATGCTGATGGGGGCGAGCGCGCGCCAACTCTGGAAGAATGGCAGCAATTGCTGAATAATGGCGGTTTGGCAGGCCCCCGCGACAAAACCCCGACTCCCCCCGACGCGACTTCGGGAAGCCTGATTTACGGCCGCGTGGCGGGGGTACAGGCAGGTTCGGGATGGGAAGCGGAATTAGTCGATCGCGATGCTAAAAATCTGGCAATTCCCCAGACTGGAAAAGCGATATCCTATGCGATCTCTACGTTGCGCGGGGGCACTTTGGGAACCCAACAAGTGCAAGCCGGAAAAATGCTGGCGCGCTATCCCGACACTGCTTACGAAGCCCACGGCAATTACGGCGTACACTACAATCTGATTTTGCCGCTGCATAACACTGCCCAAAAACCGCAAACGGTAGCGGTGAGTTTGGAAACGCCTTTAAAAGAAGATCGACTCTCAAAAAATGGATTGCGATTTCGCCAACCTCCCCTAGATTTTCCCTATTTTCGAGGTACTGTGCGGCTGCGCTACCAAGATGATGGAGGTTACGATGTAACTCGCTACGTGCATTTGTGGCACCGTTTCGGTCAAGTTGTGGAACCGATGGTAAAGTTGAGGTTAGCTGCGACAGAAACGCGATCGGTAAAAGTTGATTTTATTTATCCTCCCGATTCCACGCCGCCGCAAGTATTGACAGTGAGAACTTTGGAATAGTTGATTTATTTATTTCAGTCACTACCAGACCCAAAAAATATGTGATTTAATTTCTACATTAGTATGTAGGTGACAATATGTCTTCTTCACAACCCCCGTCAGGGGAAAGAAACCCTCTAGGATTGGATGAATTGATTGCTATCTTGGTTGCCTTCGGCACGATGGGAGCAATTTTATTTTGGGTAACAGGTAAAAATCCCGATCGATTGAATGCCAGAAATTGGCAATTTCCAGCCGTTTTCTCTCAGCCTGCGGTTACGCCCGCGACTCCGGGAATATTAACGCCAGAATCGCCAAATTCGGATTTGCGATCGCCCGCTGCAACCCCCGTTCCGTCAAAACCGGATGTCGCACCTGTTGCACCTTTAGGGCGGATTTTACCGGCAACTCCTCCGGTGGGTGTAATCGTTGTTCCTCCCAAGCCAATTGCGCGATCGACTCCCAATCCAGCAATTACCAAACCGAAAGCTGATAAACCCAAAGTTGGGCTCGTTAGATTCTCCGATGTTCCAGACAAATATTGGGCGCGTCCGTTCATTGTAGCTTTAGTCGATCGCAAAATCTTTGCTGATTCCACCGACAACAAATTTCGTCCCGACGAACCGATGACGCGAGCCGAACTAGCGCGCTTGATTCAGCGAATGTCCGACGACAAAGAACCGATCCGAAAACCAATTGATTTTAAAGACGTAAAAGACAAGAGTCCTGTCGCTCCCGCGATCGACCACACCGTCGAAGCTGGATATCTTAAAGGATACCCAAACAATGAGTTCCGTCCCGACAAAAATATTCCCCGTGTGGAAGTCATCACAGCTTTAGCGAGCGGTTTAAACCTGAAACAGTCAGCGAAAGCAAGCAAAACTTTACAGATTTATACAGACAGGAAAAAAGTGCCGAAATGGGCAGTTAACAAAGTAGCAGCAGCCACGGAAGCTGGCATTGTTGTCAATCACCCGAAGCGCGCACTTTTGCAGCCTAATAGAACAGCAACTCGCGCTGAAGTAGCAGCCATGATTTACCAAGCTATGGCCAAAAAAGGCCAAGTACCTGCTAAGTCTTCTGAGTATGTGGTGAAGCCTGTAAAGTTGTCCAAGTAATATATTAGGGGCGTTGCTCAGAGCAACGCCCCACAATAACATTTAATCGCTCTTGTTTGTAGTCAGGACTGAAGCTCTAACTACGAAGCTGCTAAATTAATCTTGAAACACCATAATACTGCCCGAATAGCAAGCTACCCAAACCTGATTAGTTTCCGGATCGTAAGTAATCCCGATCGGGCTTGAATTAACCTTCACTGTTTGCAGCACTTTCATATCGCTCGTCCTAACTTTGCTAACAGTATTCGAGAAATAGTTGACCACATAAAGCAGTTTTCCCTGATCGGAAATCGTCATGCTGCGAGGTGCTTTTCCTGTCGAAACTTTGTCCACCACTTTACCAGTTTTTAGGTCAATTTTTGCCACATTTCCTTCACCATTCAAAGTGGCATAAAGATACTTTCCGTTGGGATCGATCGTCAAATGACGCGGCGCATTGCCAATATTTCTCAGCCATTCTACCGAAAAGTCTATGAGATTAACTTTCGCAATATTGGAAGAACCCATGATGGCAACATAGGCATTTTTTGAGTCGGGAGTGACAACAATACCCCGAGGATATGCACCCAGTTTCACGCGCTCGATTTCGATATTTTTATTGATATCAACTACGCTCAAATCCCAACTGCACCAATTGCTCGCGAGGGCGAAGCGATTGTCAGGCGAAACAGCATTGAATTTCGGCACTGCACCTACAGGAATTACCTTTTCTATTTTCAAAGTTTGGGTATTGATGCGGTACAGAAAACTTTGGTCGTGTTTTGCTGCTGGAGAGCACCTGTCGGTTCCCGGATTGCTAAACCCCGAACCGTACATTTTGTAGTTGGAGACGTAGGCATATTTGCCATCGGTTGAAAAAGCAGCTTCTACGGGAGAGCCTTTATAATTGCCTTTGAATCTAGAAAAGCCGAACTTCGACAAGTTTACTGTATCGGGAATAGTCTTGACTAAATTAAAGTTCCTGTCGTAAACTGTGATTGTGTGGCGGTACATCATGTTTTGAGCAAAAAACAAGCCATCTCCCGAATAAACTATTGATTTGGGCGAGATGTTGCCGTAAATTGTTTTTTTCAAGGTCATTTTTCCTTGAGTGTTGTCGGGAGGATTTACTAGCCTTTGGGGTTGCGATCCAGTTTCTTGCTCCTCGGAATTTTCTGTTTTAAATGGTGGCAAAGAAGGTTCTTGAAATAGAGGTTCTTGGGGCTGAGTTTTAGTTGTATCTTCGAGTTCGTTTGGGTTTTCTGTGGCGGTAGGAGATGGCGAAGATCGATCGACATTTGGCGCTATTTTTTCCGCAGCTTCACTACTCGCCTCTTCCGGCTTGCCTTTCAGCGCTGACAAGGTTTTAGGGCCGACAATTCCGTCAACTTTCAGGTTGTTCTCTGCTTGAAACTTTTTCACAGCAGCCTGGGTGAGAGAACCGTAAAATCCTGTAGCCTTACCGCGAAAATATCCTGCTGCTTGCAGAGTTTGCTGGAGATTGGCAACTTCCGGGCCTGAATCACCTTTTTTGATGGCGAGTGCGGGATTGACTAAATTGAAAATTGTGAGAGCGATCGTAAAGAAAAGTAAAGGAGCAGAGGCTAAATTCCGGTGCATTTTTGAGTTTGTCGATCGAGTTTGACTCGCAGCCGTTTCCCAAGTTTCAGCTAAATGTAGGTAGGCCAGTCCGTCCATAGTTTTTACCGGGTATTTTTGGTGCTATGATACACCAGTTAATACCATTTTAGATTTTAGATTTTAGATTTTAGATGGCGAATGACTGATGCAATATGGGTTTGCAGCTTGCTGACCGTTGCATTCTTTTTTTAAAGTTGTATAACATTGATTAAAGGAAAAATCTGATTATAATCAAACTTAGGGTAAAATATCCTAGCAGTTTTTAGAGCAGTTTTTAATGGTGTAAGCAAGTAGGAGCGATCGACAATGTGGAGTGGGGAACAAACAACCGCAGAATCAACGACAAAAGAATCCCGCCAGACTTTGCTGTGGGACGATAACGGGGGACTTTGCCAGCGGGCTTGGGTAGAAATCGATTTAGCAGCTTTAACTCACAATGTAAAACAGCTTAAAAAACTCTTATCTCCCGATACAGAACTGATGGCCGTTGTGAAAGCGGATGCTTACGGGCATGGTGCTGTTGCAGTCAGTCAAACAGCATTGCAAGCAGGTGCTAGTTGGCTGGGAGTCGCGACAATTCCCGAAGGAATAGAATTGCGAGAAGCTGGGATAGAAGCGCCGATTTTGCTGTTGGGGGCAACCCATACAGCCCAACAGGTAAAGGCGATCGCCCAATGGCACTTGCAGCCCACTATTTGTACTGCCAAACAAGCCCTAATTTTTTCGGAAGTTCTCGCTGGTCTTAACCAATCTTTGCCAGTTCACGCTAAGTTAGATACGGGAATGTCTCGCTTGGGTACGCCCTGGCAGGAAGCAACAGAATTTGTGCAATTAGTCAATCGGTTGCCCAATTTAAAATTAGCCAGCATTTACTCTCACTTGGCGACTGCAGACAGTCCCGACCCCACAGTTATGAGAGAGCAGCACCAGCGGTTTAAACAGGCGATCGAGCAAATTAAAATAGCAGGAATTAACCCCCCTCGCCTCCACTTGGCAAACTCTGCTGCCGCCCTCGCTGACCCGGATTTGCACTACGATTTAGTGCGAGTCGGTTTAGCTACCTACGGTCTTTATCCAGCTCCTCACTTACAGTCGAGATCCAATTTGAAGCCCGCAATGCAGGTAAAAGCTAGGGTAACGCAGGTGAAAACAATTGAAGCAGGAACCGGCGTCAGTTACGGCTATCAATTTATAGCTCAGCGTCAGACACAGATTGCCGTAATTGGTATCGGCTATGCAGATGGTATTCCGCGCAATCTTTCTAATAAAATGCAGGTTTTAGTCAGGGGTAAGTTCGTGCGGCAAGTGGGAGCCGTGACGATGGATCAATTAATGCTGGATGTAACTGATATTCCCGATTTAGAAGTTGGCGAAGTGGTGACTCTGTTGGGCCAAGATGGGGAAAATCAAATTAGTGCTGACGATTGGGCCGCGACTTTAGGAACTATTTCGTGGGAAATTCTCTGCGGTTTTAAACACCGATTGCCCCGCGTAGCAGTACACTATTAACAATAGCCCGGCAGGGGTTTAAACCCCTGCCTCATAGCAAAAGTCGGTTTAAACTCATATGTTGGACCATTCTCAATTAGCCTTTTATGAACAGGCAAGATGCCTGTTCCACAAGAAAATTTATATTTTGTGGAACAGGCATCTTGCCTGTT
>NZ_JAUBOX010000017.1:0-120147 GCF_036700445.1 Microcoleus sp. T3_B1 | reverse complement strand
CCCGCCCCTACGGTAATTTGGGGAAACACGCTTATTTCCGAGATTTGTCGTTGGGTGGGGGCGGGTTTATTATATTGCTGGTTTCTGACATAGATGGTTGGTGAAACCCGCCCCTACGGTAATTTGGGGAAACACGCTTATTTCCGAGATTTGTCGTTGGGTGGGGGCGGGTTTATTATATTGTTGGTTTCTGACATAGATGCTTGGTGAAACCCGCCCCTACACGCTATCGTAGGGGCGGGTTTTACGAATAATATTTAATACCAGCAGACAATCTAGATAAAACCGCCCCCACCCAACCAATAACCTAGATTAACCTGATGTGCGATCGAATTTCACAAATGTAGATGCCGATTTGTGGTTGGGTGGGGGCGGGTTTTTGAGATTGTTAGTTTTTCACATAGATTGTTGGTGAAACCCGCCCCTACAATCATTTTTCAGGTGCAATTTCTCGATCTACTTGTTCAAAATTCACTTTATTATATATATCTGCCACAGCAATTTCAAAGGATACTGAAGCAAGCGCGATCGTCTCATCCGATTCATTGTACTCAGCAAACGACCATCGCTTATCATCCGTCTTAGAAAAATGTTCGATATATCTCCGGTTTTGGTCGATCAATAAGTATTCTTCAAGAGTGGGAATCGTGCGGTATCCCTCAAACTTTTTGCTGCGATCGTATCCTTTAGTTGAAGCTGACAAAACCTCAATAATTACCCTGGAATTGGTAATCGTATCGGTGCGGTTATTATAATACTCCGGCTCCCCACATACTACCATCACATCGGGATAGGTATAGATGCGCTTCTTGGGTATCCACAAGCGGACATCGCTCATGAAAACTCGATAGTCTAGTTTTTTGAACGCAAAATTTAGTTCGGTACTGAAATTGAGCGCTATTTGATTGTGATTGGTAGAGCCACCGGCCATAGGAAATATTTCACCGTCAATGTATTCGCTTTTGTAGTCAGCAGCTTCTTCTAGTGCTAGATATTCCTCGATCGAGTAGTATCGTTGTTCAGTAAGTTGCATAGTTCTATTAGAGAGCATTTAACTGAGACTTTTGTTTAGTGTAACATTTTTGGGTAAGCTTTTTAAGGTTGAGTTTGTGTAGCGGGTTTTTGAGATTGTTGGTTTCTCGTATGAATTGTTGGTAAACTCGTCCCCACCCAGCCGATCGCCTAGATTAATCTGATATGCGATTGCATCCCAAAAATGTAGATTCGGATTTGTCGTTGGGTGGGGGCGGGTTTTCGAGATTTTTGGTCTGAGGCGATTATGGTTGGTGAACCCGCCCCTACGGTAATTTGGGGAAACACGCTTATTTTCGAGATTTATAGTTGGGTGGGGGCGGGTTTATTATATTGTTGGTTTCTGACATAAATGGTTGGTGAACCCGCCCCTACGGTAATTTGGGGAAACACGCTTATTTTCTAGTTACCAAAACCCAATCGTCCGCTGTTTTGACAACCTCAGCATTCTGCAAACCTAAATGTTTTAAAACGGGTTTTTCTAACAGAAAATAAGGTTGAGGAAGAGTTTGCCATTTCTGTTTGAGCGTAGGTGCGTCGGCGACAATCACTTGGCGTTGACTATAAAAATTCAGCGATGGACGGCCCAAGCGGTGAGAAGTAAACACTTGTTGACCGGCGGGAGTTCCTGTGCGGACAATTTCGGCGATCGGCTTAACAGGATAATCCTCCGCCAGTTCCCAAACCCAGTTATCTGAAGCCATCAATACCAACAGCGTCAGGTAAGTTCCCCAAATTAAAACTAATATAAACTGCCGATCTTTGCGGTGCAGCAACACGGCAGCCATTGTCATTGTCAAAGCTACCAATATCAGCAATAACTGCAAATCTCGCTCTGGAGGCGCCATTTGTCCCCCGATCCGTACCCAGCCACTGAAGTAAATGCAGCCGACAAAACCAACTACAGCCAGCACTGCCAAAATCGCGGGATGAGGCAACAAAGAAATAGCATCAAAACGTTCTTCTGCTTCGTGTTTGATCGGCTCTGGCGGCAGCCACAGTTGCTCCCAAACTTCAGCGAGATAACTGCCAACGGCAAGAGCAAAAGCTGGATAAATTGGCAAAACATACCACGGCAATTTAGTAGTCATCACAGAAATAGCCAGCAGATATACTCCAGTCCAAACCAATACTAATTTTGGCCCGGCAAAACTGCGATTTTCCCAACTCAGACGCAGCCCTTGTAGCCAAAATAACTGCCAGGGCCAAGCTAATTTGAAAATTTCTAAAAGATAATACCAAGGCGGGCCTCTGTGACTGCTTACAGGTTCCGAAATGCGCCGGAAAGATTCGTTAACTAAATTAGTGTGGATGAAATATTGGCCGTAGTGCAGCCATTGGGCAAAATACCAAGCAGCTACTGGCAATGTTCCGATCGCCAATCCGCCCCAAAGATACCCAGAAGTGAGGAGTCGCGGGGTATCCCAAACCAAAAAAATACAGCCCATCCCAGCCAGCAGCAGCCCCAACATCACGCCCTTAGTCAGGCAAATGAGTCCGAACCCAATCCCCGCCCCCAATGCGTAGCGCAAGTCGCGGCGCGATCGGAGCAAACACCACATCGCCACCAGCAAAAAACACAAAACTGCCCCATCCAACATCGCCAAACGTCCATGCCGCACCACCGGTAACAGCGTCAGATACACGAGGGCAGAAAAAATGGCGATCGAACGCTGCGGAAACAACTCCCTGCCAATGGCGTAAAGCAAGGGCACTGAAGCCGCCGTCAGCATCGCCGGTGCCAACCTCGCCGTCAATTCGCTGACACCGCCGACGGCAAAACACAGCCCGATTAGCCAGTGTACCAGCGGTGGTTTGTTGAAATAGGGCATAGAGTCGATCGTCGGATACAGCCAATTTAAGTTGCCGCGCCAAATTTCGCGACTTACCTGCGCTGCAATGCCTTCATCCCAATCCCGCAAAGCCACGCCGCCCAGATTCAGCCCGAAAATCAGCACTGCAGCCAACAGAAAAGCCAGCATCCACACTTTGTCTGTAAAGCTGTCATTCCAGCGATTTTTCGGTTTGCGGCCCAGGAATGGAAAGATTTCTGACATAAGTTAAGAGAGTTTTGAGCGTCCCAAACTGAAGGTAAACTTAGACAGCAGTTATTTGCAACTAGGAAAATACCATGAACTTGCCTGTAATTATAGATATTATCATTGGCTTAGTATTTATCTACCTGACTTTAAGCTTGCTAGCTTCGGAAATTCAGGAACTGATTGCTACTGTTTGGCAGTGGCGGGCGGAACATTTAAAGAAGTCGATCGAAGTGCTGATTTCTGGAGGCAGCGAAGGCGCGAAAGATCCCCTGCAATTTAAGAGAGTCGGACAGTTAGCCCATTCGATTTACGCCAATCCGATTATCAAGGATTTGAATCAGGGAGCGAAAGGGCTTTTATCAGAGGGATTCCGCTCTGTTACGCACCGCATGGGGGATTTTTACCACGGAGTTACGGGTACTAAAAATGTTTTCGGCAATAAATCCAGTGGGCCTTCTTATATTCCAGCCGAGTGTTTTTCGGCTAGCCTTTTGGAGACTTTAAAGGTTTCTAGTTTGCTCAGCTCTATCTCTAAAACCCGATTGGAAAGATTTAAAGATTTACAATTAGCACAAATTAAACAGATTGGAGAAAATCTGAGTTTGCCGGATGCTACTAAACCGATTATTGAGCAAGAATTTAGGTGGCTGACTGCGGAGTTTAATCGAGTTGTTGAAGATTATCAAAACAATTTAGCAAGTTTGAACAACAGCTTAGATCGGATGTCGGAAAAGCTAGGATTTTATATTAAGGATTCTCAGGTTTATCTACCAGAAACCGAGCTAGCAGGGAGAGAATTTCAGAGGCAGATGGCAATTGTGAAGGCTCGTTTTGACAGCAAAATTGAGCGGGTGGCGCTGCTGGGGCAACTGCAACCGAGTTTCAGCAATCTGTTAAATACTGTTAAAAAAAGTCAAGATACGGTAGCAGAAATTATGGATATCAAAGAGGAGAGTCCGATGTATCAACAAATTCAAGAAACCTTGGACAGTATGCCAGAATCTTTGAAACGCAGCCTTTATATTTTAGCGCAGCGCGCTGAAAAAGGCGGCGGAGATACTCAAGAGCAGTTGCAGCGGTTTCAGAAAGAAATTGAAATTTGGTTTGACCAATCGATGGAGCGTGCTTCTGGCGTTTACAAGCGGAATGCTAGAGGGGTGGCGATTTTGCTCGGAACTGCGATCGCTGTTGCTGCTAATGCTGATACCATTCATATTATTAATCGGTTGTCGAAGGATTCGATGTTGCGATCGACTGTTAATTTGTACGCTGAGCAGGTTGTGGTCAACAATGCTAAGACTAAATCAAATAATTTAACCAGTCTGAAAAAAGTTCAAGAAGATGTCGGTCGAGCTTTGGATAATAATGTACCTCTGCCTTTGGGATGGAGCGAACAGAATAGGTTAAAACAAGATAAGCAGGGGAAATTGTGGCCGGCTGTGATGGAAAAATTGTTGGGTTGGATATTGAGCGGTGTAGCTATTTCTATGGGGGCTGGTTTTTGGTTTGAGGCCCTCAACAAGATTATTAATATTCGCAATGCAGGGAAAAAACCCCCATCTTCCACAGAATCTTGATCGGTACAGTTGCGAGGCCAATCAACTAACTGTCATACCCTTTTAGATTTTAGATTGTAGATGGGGGAATGACTGAAGACTATCGAGGTTTGAAGCACGGGCTTATATCATGTCCGGTGTGCGACCGCGATTGTTGTAGGGGCGGGTTCACGAACAATACCTGCCAATAATTGACAATCTCAAAAACCCGCCCCGACCGGGATATTATGGTTAATCGCTCGGACATGATATTACAGTTGCATTCTTTTTTGAAAGTGGTATCACGGACAGGATACCGGATCGATCGGTAATGGCGCGTTTGCCGGAAGTAAGGGAAAACACGCAGAATATAAATTCCGTGCGATCGCGGATGGCAGTGCAGCAGAAATAGGGGAAACTGATAGATAGGTGAAATAAGAATGAGCGAAATAAATAAGGTCGCTGGCAGTTTCAGAAGCTCTGACTCCAAGGCTGTATCTACCGCTAAACACACTTTTGGAGGACGGAATATGTTGACTTCTTTAAGGGAAACGACTCCCGCCTTGGAATACGCAAATTCCCCATCCAAAAGCTTTGTATTCAAGGACTCCAGCATCACTCAAGGTGGATATTTTGTTTCCAGAATTTTGGCTGGGGAATCTGACTGCATCGAGAAAATTACCTCGGCACTTCAAAAATCTGCCTCTATCCTTAGAGAGATTGACAAAGTTCGCACAACTTCTGAGGGCAGCTCGAACCAACTGCAATTAGGCTTTGTTATCCTCAGTTCAGATTACCTGGAACCATACAAAAGTCAATTGCCAAAATCGCACAGTTCCCTGAGTAAAAACAGGGGAGTTGGTGGGTGTTATGCCGATCGAGATAGTGATACACTCAGCAACGGCGGTGGGCGCGATCGACTGTTTGCTAATTAAGGAGAGTAATTTAATGCAGGGTATGGAACGTACCGAGGGCGACTGAACCCGAATACAATTGTAATTAGGGAGGCAGGCGCGATCGCAATCAACGATTTGAGCTGACTAAATCAGCAATCATATCAACTCCCGCTGAATAATTTGAATCACGTTTGCAGTGAGGATGGCAGTCCTCACAGTGTCGGTAGCACCCCATAAGCCAATTGATTCCCAGCGATGGGTTCCAGTTAATATTAGACCGTTTTGACTGTTAGTAAATGCGACAAAACGTCCTGGTAATCAGTATTTGGGTGTACCGCAAACCGGGAGCATCTCAATGAAAGCAGCCCTCCGCTAGAAATTGGAGTTTTGAGGCAGGAGGCAGGAGGCAGGAGGCAGAAGGAAAGAGGAAGAAGGAAGGAGCCAGAAGAAGTATTTTTACAAATATGAGATGCTCCCCCGCAAGCCTAGCAAATTCAAAGCATATAGAATTGTTCACAATCTACATAATTCAGTTTTACCTTGGATGAAATACAGCTAGGTAAACTGTAGTGCCTTGTGCCTCTACGTAAAATCTCACACTCACATAAAAACTACTCAATATAATTAATACCAATTTTTTATGAGGCCCCGTAGAATCTGATCCCCCCTAACCCCCCGCCGGAGGGGAGTAGGGGGTGGGACAAGATTCTTCTCAAAGTCTTCCTTCTTAAGGGGGATTTAGGGGGATCGAGATATGTGCAACTTCACATTAAATGGGTATAAGAGGAGTTATCCTGGGGGAAATTACCTCCACCATTTCCGAGTACCTGAAATCAGGCTACTGTTAGCCAAATAATGTCGCAAAAATTTGATGGTACAGCCTAGATTGATTGATTTAAATATGCCAGACAAATGTTGTAATATCTTCCCATTGGTAGAGGTCATAATTTCCATCATGGTCAAGAGAACACAGGTAAAGGTGGCTCAAAATAAATCAATAAAAATATTTTAAAAAATGCACCATCTCTCAATTTGGTGTTAAGATAAAATCAAATAAGCCTGATGAGATAACTCCGGGGTGTATCTACTAATAATGCCCTAAATGGAGTCTCCAATATGAGTTCTACGTTCGCTCAAGTTAACTCACAATCTGCTTTTGAAAAACGGCCAGTGCGCTCCTTAGTCTTCATTGACTCCGGCGTGAAAGATTACGAGTCAATTGCAGCGGGAGTGCTGCCGGGACAGCAGGTAGTAATACTCGATAGCACCAAAAACGGCATCGAACAAATCACCTCCGAGATGGAAAAATACGCCTCTACTAACGGGGCGATAGACTCGGTTCACATTATTTCTCACGGCAGTTCTGGCAGCCTACAATTAGGCAATACCTCTATGGGTTCAGATAACATAGAGCAATACAAAAGCCAGTTGGAAAAGTGGCAAACTTCACTAGCCCCAGAAGCAGACTTCATGCTGTACGGCTGCGATGTAGCAAGCGGTACAGGTGCTAATTTCGTCGATCGATTCAGTCAATTAACCGGGGCTGACGTTGCGGCATCCACCAACATAACCGGCCGTAGCGGCGACTGGAATTTAGAATTTGCTAAGGGTCAAATTGAATCTCCCTTAGCCTTGCAGCCAGAGGCGATGGCAAGTTACCAAGGGGATTTAGCTACGATCGTAGTAGCCAACAATAGCGATAGCGGGCCGGGTTCATTAAGGGCTGCGATCGCCACGGCTGTTGCCGGCGATATAATTACCTTCGCCCCAGGTTTAGCCAGCCAAACCATTACCCTCACCAGCGGTCAACTCGATATTCCCGTTGGCAAAAATATCACCATTGACGGCGCCGCCGCACCCGGTTTAACCATCAGTGGCAACAACGCATCCCGCGCCTTTTTTGTCAACGCCAACGTTGTGACTGCTACGACTTTTGCTGTCAAAAACCTCATTATTACTAACGGCAAAACTACGGATCGAGGTGGCGCGATCGGCACAACCGACGAAGTAAACCTCACAGTAGAAAACGTTCAGTTCAACAACAACGTCGCCGATAAAGGCGGTGGCGCAATTTTCGGTAATTTCAACAATACCCTGACTGTTACCAACAGTAAATTCAACGGCAACGTAGCCACCTCCGCTAACGATGAACGCGGTGCAGGTGCGATCGGCTTTTTGAGTTTCAAAACTATTACAGTCACCAACAGCGACTTCACCAACAACAAAGGAATTAACGGCGGGGCAATTAACAGCCTTCAAGGTAAGCTGACAATTGACAACTCCCGATTCATCGGCAACGACACCACAGCAGCCACTTTCGCCACAGGGCAGCCCAATTCTTTCTTAAGAGGTTTCGGCGGCGCACTTTATACCGATCGAGCCAGCAATCCGAGCGAAGCTTCCGGCACAATTAAGATTACCAATAGCGTATTTCAAGACAATAAAGGTCGAGGTGAAGGAGGCGCAGCTTATCTGTTCACCGGCAGCCAAGACAAGGTTATTTTGGAAAAGAGCACCTTCCAAAATAACGAAATTCTGGCGCTACCCAACGGTGGAAATGGTGGAAACGGTGGTGGGGTAACGATTTTGAGCGACAGCACCAACCAGGGATTGACCATTACCAACACCACCTTTGCTGGCAACAAAGCCAATAATCAAGGTGGCGGCCTGTGGATGCGAAATGCCCCTACTACGATTACTAACAGTACGTTTTCTGGCAACTCCACGGCGTTTGCTGCTGGTGATTTCAACAAACTCGGCGGTGCAATGACTCTTGGTGCACCCACAACCATTCTCAACACGACGATCGCCGATAATTCTGCAGGCTGGGTTGGTGGAGGTATCTTCGCCGCTGCCAATAATGTCACCCTCAAAAACACGATTCTTTCCAACAATACAGCGGCTAACGGAGGAAACCCTTGGGGCATTCAGCAACACGTCACCGCCCAATATAGCGATCAAGGAGGGAATTTTCAGTGGCCGGCCAAAAACCCCAATGACGGAAGTGATGTCAATGCGACGGCAAGTGTGACGATCGCAGATCCCTTACTTGGCCCTTTGCAAAACCTCAACGGCGCTTTAGTCAGGCCGTTGCTGATAGGAAGTCCGGCAATTGATAAAGGGATTGCCACCGGCGCACCCGCTACGGATCAGCGCGGCGTGACTCGCCCTCAAGATGGCGACAGCATTCCAGGTGCGATCGTGGACAGCGGATCTTTTGAATTGGGAGGTAGTGTCATCCCAGTGCCGACTCCTACGCCGACTCCGACGCCCGCGCCAACTCCCACTCCCACACCGACTCCTACGCCGACTCCGACGCCCGCGCCGACTCCTACTCCCACACCGACGCCCGCGCCAACTCCGACGCCCGCGCCAACTCCTACTCCCACACCAACTCCGGCGCCAACTCCGACGCCTGCGCCGACTCCTACTCCCACACCGACTCCGGCGCCAACTCCTACTCCCACACCAACTCCTACTCCCACACCAACTCCGGCGCCAACTCCGACGCCCGCGCCAACTCCGACGCCCACACCGACTCCGGCGCCAACTCCGACGCCCGCGCCAACTCCGACGCCCACACCGATTCCAACTGAGACTCCCACACCCACGCCCGCGCCAACTCCAACTCCGACGCCCGCGCCAACTCCAACTCCGGCGCCAACTCCGACGCCGGCGCCAACTCCCACTCCCACTCCGACTCCGGCGCCAACTCCGACGCCCGCGCCAACTCCTACTCCCACACCGACTCCGGCGCCAACTCCGACGCCCGCGCCGACTCCTACTCCGGCTTCGGATGGTTCCCTGCTTGATGACCTCAACCCCCCCCAACTAGATCCTGCCACCATCACCCCCAACCCCGTCCAACAAACTCTCAACGGCGGTGAAGGTTCCGATTTCATCATGGGCGGCGGCATCAACGACTCAATTAACGGACTTGTCGGCAACGATACTCTCTACGGCATGGGCGGCAATGACAACATTGACGGCGGTGCAGATAACGACTCAATCTTCGGCAATGAAGGCAGCGATTTCATCTCTGGCGGCGCTGGCAACGACACCATGTACGGCGGCAAAGATAATGACACTGTGGTTGGCGGAGATGGCGACGACTTTTTAAGGGGAGATCTCGCCAATGATACTGTTGCCGGCGGCGGTGGCAACGACACGCTTTTTGGCGGCAAAGATGACGATATCTTACTCGGTGAAGATGGAGACGACTACATTTTAGGCAACTTAGGAAATGACACAATTAATGCTGGAAACGGCAACGATATTGCCTTTGGCAATGAAGGTGCAGACCTGATTTTTGGCTTATTGGGAAATGACACGCTTTACGGAGGCAAAGAAAACGACAGTCTCGATGGCGGTGAGGGCAACGACTTGCTGTTCGGCGGCAATGAAAACGATGTGCTCTTCGGTGACACCGATAACGATACGCTTTACGGCGGTAAGGGTAATGATATCCTCAGCGGCGGTGCTGGTTCCGATTTCCTTTCCGGGGATGTTGGGGACGATACTTTGACGGGAGGTTCGGGAAATGATGTGTTTTTCCTAAATCAAAGTTTGGGTAGCGACATCATTAATGATTTCCGCAGGGGTGAGGATTTAATTGGGTTGAATCCTGGTTTGAGTTTCAATCAACTCAGTATTACTTCCAGCAACAATCAAACTTTGATTACGGTGACGGACACCAATCAATTGTTGGCGAAGCTTAACAATATTACCCCCGGTATTCTTACCGCTAGCGATTTCACTCAGGTAACAATCTAACGGCCTGGGCTAGGGTGGGCCATAAGCCGCCCGCCCCTACGCAGGGCTGTTTCATTCTCTTGTAGGGGCAGCCCCCCGTGGCTGCCCCAATCTCTGAAACATGAGCAAATCGTGGATGGGGAGGGTAGGCACTCTTAGCACTACAAGAGTCAAAATCATCGTTTTCTTGAGAATGAAACAGCCCTGCCCCCCTACGGGGGCTACGCCAACGCAGAGGAGCGATCGATCTGATTCTTTTCAACAGCCAGCGATGGGTAATAAATCTTGTTTATTGCCGATCGCCCGGGAGCATCTCACCTTTGCAGCCCTCCGCTAGAAATTGGAGTTTTGAGGCAGGAGGCAGGAGGCAGGAGGCAGAAGGAAAGAGGAAGAAGGAAAGAGGAAGAAGGAAGGATCCCGAAGAAGGAAGGAGCCAGAAGAAGTATTTTTACAAATATGAGATGCTCCCGATCGCCCACACCTAGAATGAGGCACATCCGTCTATTGCAATCATGAGCTGGCTAGCCAGCTCAGGATTGCCCGAATAAATCCAGCTTTCTCAACCACTAACTTTCAGATTTTGGGGAACTTTTTGCCAGCTATAAAAAAAGTTAAATTAATCATTTTTTTAGGGGGAATTTTCCTGGTTTTCCCTAATGTGAATGTATCAGGTAATAGCTAGAGAGATTCTCAGGAATTCGGAACCCCAGAAAATTTTTTATGAATTTTACCTGACTTAGGCTTTCAAATGGTTTGATGCACTACTTATCTCGCTAAGGGTGTGCATGGCAAATCTACCTAGAGAGGTTCCCCGTGCCGGACTATTTACATTACATTTTCGGCTGTTAATTGCTAAAAAAATCGCAATTTTCACACAGCTTAAGCTGATTAGGGAGACAAGTCTCGGATTTCACTTAGGGATAAAATTCAAGTTTTTGCCTAAATTTTAATCTCCCCTATCTATCACCGAGGTTTTAATCCTGCCTACTGCCTTCTGCATCTCTAGCCTTCTGCTTTCAAGGTGAATCTACCAGCAAATAGTAAACATTCTCATGGGTATGCGAAATGAGTTCAACTTTTGCCACTAACATCGATTCACAATCTGTTCTCCTCAATGCTGGTTCTAAATCTATTGTCTTCATTGATCCCGACTTAGATGACTATCAAACTCTTGCGGGTGGCGTGCTTCCCGGTGCAGAGATCATCATTTTAGATAAAAATGGTAACGGAGTCGAGCAAATTACTGCGAAACTGCAAACAATTTCTGCTGCGGGGGAAACTGTAGACCAAGTTCACGTTTTTTCTCACGGCAATTCGGGCAGCTTGCAGCTAGGTTCTGCAACGCTGACTTCGGATAATTTATCACAATATGAAAGCCAGTTGCAAGGGTGGCGAAATGCGCTAAGCGACCAAGCAGATATTGTGCTTTATGGTTGCGATGTTGCGGCGGGTTCGGGAAGCGATTTTGTCGATCGCCTGGGCGAGTTAACCGGGGCTGATATTGCAGCATCTAGCGATCGCACTGGCCGCGGTGGTAACTGGAATTTGGAGTTTGCCAAGGGTGATATTGAAGCACCGCTAGCCTTGACTCCAGAGGCAATGGCGGATTATCAAGGGACTTTAAAGACTATTACCGTTACTAACACTAATGATAGCGGGTCCGGTTCATTGAGAGATGCGATCGCCTCCGCAGCAGCCGACGATACCATTCAATTTGCCTCCACTCTTGCCAGCCAAACAATTACTCTCTCGAGCGGCCAACTTGTCATCAACAAAAACTTGACAATTGATGCACTTGGTGCAGCCAATTTAACCATCAGTGGCAACAATACTTCGCGGGTAATCCGCACAGAAGGTGCAACAAATGTTACTCTAAAAAACCTGATTATTGCCAACGGCAAAGTTTCTGGAACCGATCCGAATAATGACGCAACTAGCGCCGGTGGTGGCATTCAAACGGGAGGTAGCAGCACTTTAACTTTAGAAAATTGCCAAGTCAATAATAATGTTGCCGGTTTTGGTGGCGGCATTTACAGGGGTTTCCGCAGCACCATGACTGTAATTAACAGCAAGTTTAGCGGCAATGATGGTTCGCTAGCGAATAATACCGAACGGGGGGGCGGCGCGATCGCCACTAAAAGCGGTGGTGTTCTGACTATCAGAGATAGCGAATTTACCAACAACAAAGGCAGCAACGGCGGAGCTGTTAATAACCTGTTGGGCAGCATGACGATCGAAAACTCTAAATTCACCGGCAACGTGACAGACCAAGGCGTTGGCGGGGCAGTTTTCGTCGATGGCGCTAATGCTTCGGGCCCCAATGCAACCCCTGGCCCTGTTGCCGGAAGTATTGTCATCCGCAACAGCGTTTTTGATGGCAATATCAGCTCCGGAGAAGGAGGCGCAGCCTTTTTGTTTGGTTATTTGCAAGATAAAGTGGTGTTGGAAAATAGCACTTTTATTAACAACAAAGCTGTCAAAAATGCAGCGGGGTCGGGAGGCTCCGGCGGCGGCGTCCGCCACGGCAATGCCGATTTGACAGTGACAAACTGCACCTTTGCCAACAACACAGCCGATGATAGCGGCGGCGGCTTGTGGTTGGGTGAAAATGGAAACATCAGCGTAGTTAACAGTACATTTTCCGGCAACAACGCTGCTAAGAATGGTGGAGGAATGATTGTCAATAACAGAGATTCCTTTTCGACTAACATCGTCAATTCAACTTTTGCTAAAAATACCGCTGGGGAATATTCGGGAGGTATTGCTAATTTTGGTAATCAGCCAATTACTGTCAAGAATTCTATTTTTGATAGCAACACGGCGGGTAATCGTTTTAAGATTAAGCAGCAAACCGGGCGGGAATTAATCGACGGGGGAAATAATCTGCAATTTCCTAATAAACTCACGACGGGCGATCCTAACGACAATAATGTTACGGCAAATGTGAAGATCGCAGACCCCTTACTCGGCCCTTTGGAAAATATTAACGGCGCTTTCGTGCTGCCGCTGCTAACAGGAAGTCCGGCAATTGATACCGGTACTGGTGCGGGCGCGCCGGCTGCGGATCAGCGCGGTGTGAGTCGCCCTCAAGATGGTGATAATAACGGAAGTGCGATCGTTGATATTGGCGCTTATGAATTTAACCCTCCAGTCACGCCGACTCCAACTCCGACTCCAACTCCCACACCCGCGCCGACTCCAACTCCGACTCCAACTCCGACTCCAACTCCGACTCCGACTCCCACTCCCACGCCGACTCCTACTCCAACTCCGACACCCACACCCGCGCCGACTCCTACTCCCACACCGACTCCGGCGCCGACACCCACACCCGAACCGACACCAACTCCGACTCCTACTCCGGTATTAGATGATTGCCTACTCGATAGCCTCAACCCTCCGCAACTAGATCCTGCCACCATCACCCCCAACCCCGTCCAACAAACTATCAACGGCGGCGACACTACCGATTTCATCATGGGCGGTGTCCTCAACGAGTCAATTAACGGACAAGCCGGCAACGATACTCTCTACGGCATGGGCGGCAATGACAACATTGACGGCGGCGCAGATAACGACTCAATCTTCGGCAATGAAGGCAGCGATTTCATCTCTGGCGGCGCTGGCAACGATACCATCTACGCTGGCAAGGATAATGACACTGTTGTCGGTGGTGAGGGCGACGACTTGTTGAGGGGAGATATCGCCAATGATACAGTTGCCGGTGGCCTTGGTAACGACAGCATTTTCGGCGGTAAAGATGACGATATCTTGCTGGGTGAAGATGGAGACGACTACATTTTAGGCAACTTAGGAAATGACACAATTAATGCTGGAAATGGTAACGATATTGCCTTTGGCAATGAAGGTACAGACCTGATTTTTGGCGACATCGGTAACGATACCCTGTACGGCGGCAAAGAAAACGACAGTCTCGATGGCGGTGAGGGCAACGACTTGCTGTTGGGTGGCAATGAAAACGATGTGCTTTGTGGCGACATCGGTAACGATACCCTGTACGGCGGCAAAGGTAATGATATTCTCAGCGGTGGCAGCGGTGCCGATTTCCTTTCCGGGGATATTGGGGACGATACTTTGACTGGTGGTTCGGGAAATGATGTGTTTTTCCTAAATCAAAGTTTGGGTAGCGACATCATTAATGATTTCCGCAGGGGTGAGGATTTAATTGGTTTGAATTCTGGTTTGAGTTTTAATCAACTCAGTATTACTTCCAGCAACAATCAAACTTTGATCACGGTGACGGACACCAATCAATTGTTGGCGAAGCTTAACAATATTACCCCCGGTATTCTCACCTCTGGCGATTTCATTACTCTGTAGTTATTACATAGTCTAGGACACAAAAACCAGGTTTCTTAACGCAATTGCCCCATTTTCGGTTGAGGGCGATCGCGAGAAACCCGGTTTCGACACTTCGGCGAAGCTGAGGGTGCAACCATTACTCACAATTTAAGCTAAAAGCACTATTGTCAATGAGTAATTTTACTCATTTTTTACCTGTTGACCCAATTAAAATATGACTCCATTTGTTCCTTTATTATTGAAAAAAAATTGTTCTGGACTTCTTTTAGTTCCAGGGAAAGGAGAAATAATTAGCCTGACATGAGGTTTTCATGCCTAGCTTAACAGTCCCTAAATCTTGATTTTTATCGGCGGCAGAATACTTAACTATGTCAGAGGCTATTCCTTTTTGATAGGCAACAGAAAAATGATACATTCCCCGATAAATCATTTCTAATGAAACCCGTTCAATTGGTACTCCTAATTCATCGGCAACCGCATCTCCTAAATCTACTAAAACCCCATAAAATAGCCAATTAGCCCTGATTTGGAGCTTGATTCCGTTTAATTAATGAACCTGTCCCTAAATAGCTGAGATTTAATCATCTTTTTACTGTCCAAAATGCGTCTTCAATTCGCCAGCGTCTTTGATATAAATCTGCTACTACATAAGGCGGCACTATTTCAGGTTCTCGGACACTTGTCAGATAAGAACGCCAGGAAGTATTAGATCGAATCTGTACTAATCTTATAGTCAAATCTGGTGTCTGTTTTGTTCCTGCACCTATTTTAATTATCTGGTCTTTGACATCCTAAGTATTGGTTAATAGCCGCTCGATTTGATAAGATGCACCTTTCTTGATTCGAGTGATAAATCCAATTTTTTGAGAAATGAGTTTTGACAAAAAAGCGAAGTGATAGAAGCCTCTATCCAATAATAGTAAGGTTTTCGGCTTAACTGTTTTTAGTAAATTTTCCTCCCACTTAGTATCTGCTTGTTTGGGATTTTACCCAACCAAATTTATTCGTAAAGATGAGTTACTAGGTCTATAATTACTCCCATCTTTCCGGCTAATTGACCAATTGGCACATCTGATAAACTTTCTAGTTTACGAAATAAGGCTTCTAATGTTGAGCCGTCAGCTATCCAGATATTTTCAAAGTTTTTTAAGCAAATTGTACGCTATCTGGTAATGGTCTCGATTTTCTTGTTAACCATTTTGGGCGAAAATGAGGCAATAATTATTTAAATACTTTTTCAAATAAAATTGCTGGAAAACTTAAAAATCTGAGTGATAATGCTTGTTGGCTAATTTCTTGTGGCTGACACCATAAAAATCCTTCTCTATTTAATAATCTGGTTAATTCTGTTAGTCCTGCTACGGATCGCCATAATAAACTGGCGGATTGCTGCCATCATTAATGGTAGTGTTAGAATTCTATCTCTTAAATTTAGTTGCCGATAAAAAGTTTTTTGGGCAGCCATTGCCGGAATTAATAAATCTTCCAAGTGATTCGCGATCGCTTCATTTTCTACTTGGGGACGATTTTTTTGCTTTGCATGATCTCGGTTGATTCGTTTTTTGCGAATCATAACTGGTTAGTTATGGCTCAACTGCTTGCCCGGTAAAGGTTTCATCCTATTTTACTTTTTTTGGTCTACCCCCTTGACAATTTGCACTTTTTCTTAACTTGTCACAAATGATCGCCCGCCACTGTTATCGATCGCAATGCCACGCCAATCGAGCCCACAACTTATTAATAATGATAATCGCGCCCTTGTGTGGAAGAGTCCTCCTACACAGGACTCTCCCACCCTTACCTCTTATTTGATTATCATTATTAACCAATTATATTTATTCACAAAGGGGTATTGACAAAATCTACTCCTTTCTAACTTGTTACCAATGGTAAGTGATGCCGAACCCTCACCCTCCTATGCCTAAAGTCGCGTTAATTCTGCCTTTGCCCTGTTAGAAGGCTGTTGCTGGCCCTAAGTTCATCTTTAGTTGATGCCGTTTCCCAAACTATGCTACCGCCTTTGGGTTATTTCGCAGAGTTAGGGCGGATGTTCGATCGCTCCTAACTATCGTTTTTGCTTCTTCTGTGCTATTTTTGCATCTGGCGATCGTTTTATTGGAATATTCCACCAATTCTATCTCTACCACCTGTATTAAAACTTAATACAATATTTTTCCAATAAAAATCCCGCTCTTGTGGAACGGGAAAGCCATCAGGGTGCATCTATATATATGTCACTATAACTCATAGGGGGTATAACCCCTCGTAGCTTTATCAAATCTTTACCATTACAAAATTTTTGTAAAGATTGAGGTTTTTATTTGACTGATCAGCCGTTTTATGAAATTAAAATGGAAAATGCTGACATTTATAAAATCAAGTGAGTTTCCTCTGAATAATCAAAACTTTAAGCTCCTTTACCCTGCTTCGGCAAATGGTGGAGCAAATACCATAAGATGGCTACATTTGTGATAAATACCGCTAACTTAAGTACCGTGACCCCGTGAACTAATTCATATATTTCAGGGGGTATACTGATGCTTACCAGCACTAAAACTAAGATTGTTGCCCAGTCTTTTTCGTACCACAAACCAACGGCCTCAAAAGCAGTTAATACTGCATAAAGTGCTGCGACAAGTCCGCTAAGCAGTAAGCTTTTAGGCTTGAGAATTAGAACTTTGTCTAAGATTAATTAAATAATTTTTAGTTTGCTTTCTAACAAATAAGATTGCGAAAATTGTTCTAAAAATTGATGATTTTTTAATGCAAAAAGCAAAGCAATCGAAGTTACTGTCAAGAGGGAAGCCACAAATGTTTTGTAAAGGACAATTGCGATTAAAGCAGGAGCGTGATGTTTCTTCACCTTAATTCTCGAAATATCAATAATGTGCGATCGCCTGGTTAGCCTGTTTAGGATTGAAAACTTAAATTTTAGTAGAGTGCGTCAGCAATTAGCTAATCTATTATATCAGAAATAACGCGCTGCTGACGCACCTTACTAAGCTTGAGGATAACGTTGTGCTAAGAAAGAGATAGCAGCAGCCCGATCGCCCAAATCGCCATCCAACTTCGCCGCCAACAAATCATCCAACATTCGTTTAAACCCAGGCCCTGGCTTATAACCCAAAGCCTTCAAATCGTTGCCATTTAAAGGCGGCTCAACATTCGCCCATTTGGTGAGATATTCCCAGATTTGGCGACGTGCACTTCGCGGACTTTGTAGGGCGATCGCAATTAACACCGGCAATTCATAATTTCTCAACAGCAACACCAATTGACTCGGCAACTCGCACTTAGGCAAATTCTCTGCTAACTGCTTCTTTCCGGCTTCCAAAACTTCCAACCGCTTAATGCTGTCAGCGGGTAACTGAAGATTTGCAGCCACCTTGCCGCGATATTCCGGTGCTAAATAAGCGATTAAAACTTCCAGCCGCATCTGCCAATCGGGAATATTGATAATGGGGAATGGGGAATTGGGCATCGGGAATTGGGCATTGGAAATAGTTGCTTTTTCTTTTTCTTCCTTCTTCCCTATTCCCTCTTCCTTCTTCCCTCTGACTCGTGACTCACCCTCAATCATTAATCCGTGTATCCGTGTCAAAATCCGTGTCGTGCCTTCCTTCTTCCTTCTTCCATTCAAACACCGATCGAGCAAACGCAGTTGTCGCCACAACTCCCGATCCAACTCCAAACTAGGATGAATGCAGCGCAAAGCCTGCAAATCTCCCAGCATTTGCAAAGCAACTTTCCAGTAAGGAGCTTGCAAAATGTATTTCAATTCGCTTTTGAGCCGAGTTTCCAAAGCCGGAGCTCGGCCATTTTCCCCCTGAATTCGGTAATAAATCCCGCTGGCCAAAGCGTGGCGGATGTATCCTTCCGTCTGCGGCTCAATTTCAAATCCCAACCGCACCGCAAACCGCACAGCGCGATAAATTCGCGTCGGATCTTCGATAAAACTATTGGCGTGCAAAACTCGAATTTGCTTCGATTCCAAATCCAGCAAACCGCAAAAAAAGTCTAACAATTCGCCGCTGCGAGGAACACCCAAGCGCACAGCCAGGGCATTAATTGTAAAATCCCTGCGGTACAAATCTTGGCGAATCGAACTCGCTTCAACTTCAGGATTTGCAGCCGGATAAGGATAAAATTCAGTGCGAGCCGTAGCGATATCCACCCACAGCGAGCCGAAAGCAGAGTCTTTGTGCCACAAAAGCGCGGCGGTTTGAAATTGACCGTGAACGTCCAAACGCGATTCGGGGTAAAGTTTTTGCAGCGAGGAAGCTAACTCGACACCAGCACCGGAATCGTCGGAACCGCACTTTCCATCCACAACCAAATCGATATCTGTTAGCGCCAGTGTATCATCCGTGGCTAAGAGTAAATCCCGGACTGCTCCACCCACAATATAAAGTTGCCAGCCGCGCTCTTGGGCAAGATTGGCCGCGATCGACAATAATTGCCATAATTCGGGACTGATGCGCGATCGCAACAACTGCTCAACCGATTCGGGCGCGGCACAATAAGACAATTCTGTATTGCTTCCCCTGTCTCGCGCTTTTTGCTGGTGCAATTCCCGCAACACATCAGTCCGAGTCACAATTCCTACCAGTTGACCGTTTTCCAATACTGGCAAGCGGCCGATATCGTATGTCACCATTAAAGATTCAATTTCCGGCAGCAAGGTATCTGGGGCGATCGTTTTTAACTGCCAAGTCATGTAACCCTTCACCGGGGCGTGACTGAAACCGTGGTGCAGGGCAATGTCAATGTCGCGGCGCGAGATAATGCCGGCGAGTCGATCGCCCGCATCGACCACACAAAGCCCGGAATGTCCGTAACGTAGGAGGATACGGTGAGCTTCCCCCACCGATGTTTCCGGGCGAATGCTCCGCACTGGAGACGACATTAATTCGCGCGCTGTCGGAGGGTGGGGAATTTGAGCTTTGAGTTCGTCAGCTAACTGATTTAAAGTCAGCAGGGGGTCAACATCGCGGGTGGCGAGGGAAGCGGCGCGGGCGTGGCCTCCACCACCGAAGGGTTTGAACAATTCGCTGAGGTTTGTGCCTTCGATGCGCGATCGACCGATAATAGTTAATCGATTGGAAACTGGCGATTCGGGATCGATGTTGCGGTTGTTTTCGTTTTCGCCAAATTTATAAACATTACCTAACAGCAGAGCATCGGTTTCAGTTAAATCGAGCAAGCGAGAAGCCAGAGAAGAAAGTCCCGGAACGTAAGCTTCAGTAGATAGCAGCACCCAGGCTACGCTGTAACCGTGCAAAGTTTCCGATCGCAAATTCTTGAGCGCTTCTCTGAGCAAATCTTGCAATTGAGGAGACAAAGCGGGTTCTACATATTCAGCTATTACCCCCAAACTCGCTCCCTGTTCCATCAACCACGCCAAAGCTATTGCATCTCGCGCAGTTGCGCCCTCAAAGGTGAGGGAACCTGTATCGACGTGGATGCCGAGGGCCATTACTGTTGCTTCCGAAGGCAGAAGGCGGAATGGTGTGTCGCTCTTTTCTGCTTGATTTTTGAGCTTTTCGACAATTAATGTCGTGCTGGCTCCGACTGCTTCGATTTGGCTAACAGTAGCCCGGATGTCTGAATGCGCCTCCTTGTGGTGGTCGAAAACAGCAATTTCGTTGAGGTGTGGCAAATCCAGCCACTCGGCGGCTTTTCCCAAACGATCGCGCCCGGAGGCATCAACTATAGTAATCGATCGAATTTGTTGCGGATTGACCGATCGGCGTTCAATCAGTGGGTACTCGTCGCGGTGTAGCGCCAAAAAATCCCGCACTGTCGGGTGACACCCGCCCGTCAATACGATCCTGCTACCGGGGCGCAGCACGCAAAGTCCCACCGCCGCCCCCAAGGCGTCAAAATCTGCTGTTGTGTGGCACAAAACTAAGTCCATAGCCGAAAATCCCGCATCTCTCACTCACAGAGTAGCAATTTCTCGGGCTCTGACACCGGGCGATCGCACTGTAACTTAACCTTCAGCCTGTATCGAATCCAGTTTTCTGTGCTGTAGCCAACAATGATAAAATTGATAAAAATCTCAAAAGTCGCTGACGCCTGTTCGCGCAACGCCCGAATTTGCACGGGTTCTTTCTTATCAATCAACCGACAATCTCTCGATCGACTATCGGGAAACTGTCAAAAACTAGAATTTGGAAGATTTTTTCCGGTTCTGGGAAGCTATTTCTGATCAACGCACGGTTATATCGAAAGGAGAAAAGATGTTATCAATTCTGTTTCAAGTGGTTTTACTGGGTCTGGTACTGCTGTCTTTTGTGATGGTCGTTGGCGTCCCGGTTGCTTATGCCTCTCCCCAAAACTGGAATCAGTCTAAATCCCTGATTTATGTCGGATCGGGTCTCTGGTTTTTGCTGGTTATTGCAGTGGGTGTATTGAACTTTTTAGTCGTTTAATTTCACCCAACTCTATCTAATAAAGAAGGTAAAAGATAGAAGGATGAAGGCATTCACCAGCGATTGAAAGGCATTCGGCAGAAGCTAGGAATTTTCCACACCGCGCGATCCTGTATGTTTTTGTACTTGAGATTCAGATGAGATGCTGCTGCTTTCTGACTTTTGCCTTCTCACAAACAAAACTCTAAAACCTAAAACCTAAAATCTAAACTAGAACACTATGACTGTTTTCGAGGGAACTTTTACTCACACCGAATCTTTGCGATTTGCGATTGTCATCGGTCGTTTTAACGATTTGGTCGTCAACAAACTTTTGGAGGGATGTCAAGATTGTTTGAAACGCCACGGGGTTGATATTAATCCTCATGGCTCTCAGGTGGACTTTTTTTGGGTTCCGGGAAGTTTTGAGATTCCTTTGGTGGCCCGCCAAGCTGCTCTTTCTCACCGCTACGATGCGGTAATTTGTCTGGGTGCGGTAATTCGGGGCCAAACTCCTCATTTCGATTTTGTGGCTGGTGAGGTTGCTAAGGGAATTGCTGCGGCTGCTTTTCAAACAGGGGTGCCGGTGATTTTTGGGGTGGTGACGACTGACACGATGCAGCAAGCTTTGGAAAGGGCTGGAATTAAAAGCAATTTGGGCTGGAATTATGCGATGAGTGCTTTGGAAATGGGCACTTTGATGCGCCAAGTTAAGGGTTTGGGAACACACTCTTACGATCATCGATTAACTACTGGATCTGCTGGTCAAGTGCTTTCGGGCGAAGGAAATCTGTCGCTCGCCCCCGATGTATCGTCGGATCAAATCCCCTCGTAAGTTGGGCTAGCAGTATTTTTAAGCTCAAAAAACATCCAGATTTGTATCGGAAAAAATCTTAAGACTCTTGTGGGGTGGTGATTATGCCCGCCCCCAAGGTAAAAATTCCACGGGAGCATCTCATATTTGCAAAAACACTTCTTTCTTCTTCCTTCTGACTCTTTTCTCCTGGCTCCTGACTCCTGACTCCTAATTCCAATTTCGAGCTTTGCTGCTTTCATTGAGATGCTCCCAATTCCACTGTTGGCCGATCGACAAATTAGACCAATATCTTGCCAATTGGAAATGAGCACTTTGATGCCTCAAGTTAATGCTTTGGACGGAAATTCTGACGCTTCATTACCTGCGTCTGCTGCTGTTAAAGTGCTGTCGGGCGATCGGGCTTGATGTGTGTTCCCAGGAAATTTGGTAATCTAAAATCCGGGTTCATTATTCCCTTTATTAACTAGGCATAAATCGGCTGATTGGATATTGAATTTGGTTGATAATAGACCTCTTGCAAAAATAACTAGGACGGGCTCTGGGGCCCATCCCACAAGAGTTATTTTTTCTTGTGGGATGGGCGTCCCGCCCGTCCAAGAAATTTATGAAAAGGACTTTTGCAAGAGGTCTAATCAACTGGAAATACACAGCGAACCCGATCAAAAAAGATAAAGTGATTTCAACGATCGATCGCAACGAGTCGTTTTAATAGGTGAGGAGGCTGTAATTTCGGGTTTTCCCGATTTGTCTCTGGATAATATTATATTAAAAGAAATATCGATTTTTACTGAATATGGTTGCATAAAGATGAGAAATTCGTTATGTTGAATTTTGTGTAAGCATTGAGGCGGTCTCAAATCAATCCTCTAAAGGCTTTAAGTATAAATACTCGAAAAGCAGTATTTAACCTACTCTTAACAAACAACTCTGAAAGTAAATTTTTAGGTGGATTGTTAAGTTCATATTAAATGACAATTTGTCAAGTTAATGCCTAGGAAGTTTGCCAGCAAAAGGATTGATACTTTTGAAGCTCGCCCAGATACTTACAGTTACTAATCAACATGAAAGTGCAAAAATCTTATGGGTGACATTCAAGCTACGTTTACATCTACCGATCGTGCTTTTCATATTGAAGGGTACGAAAAAATTGATTTCAGCTTGCTATATGTAGATGGTGCTTTCAAGCTTGAAAATCCAGAGATTGCGGAGAGTTACCGCCAATTTGGTCGCTGTTTAATGGTTGTAGACGAAACAGTCTATGGTCTTTATGGTGCACAGATGCAGCATTATTTCAAGTATCACGAGATAGATTTAACAGTCTTTCCAGTGAATATCAAGGAACCTGATAAGACGTTAACAACTGTTGAAAGCATCATAGATGCCTTCGTGGATTTCGGACTCGTGCGGAAGGAGCCTGTTTTGGTGGTCGGTGGTGGATTGACTACTGACGTAACTGGTTTTGCCTGCTCATCCTATCGCCGTCGAACTAACTACATTCGCGTACCGACAACCTTAATTGGGCTAATTGATGCCAGTGTGGCGATCAAAGTAGCTGTGAACCACGGTAAGCTGAAAAACCGCCTCGGTGCTTACCACGCTTCGCAGAAAGTAATTTTAGATTTCTCCTTTCTGAAAACTCTGCCGATCGACCAAATACGAAACGGCATGGCAGAGTTAATTAAGATCGCCGTAGTAGGCAACAAAGAAATCTTCGAGTTGTTAGAAAACTACGGCGAAGCATTACTGCATAGCCATTTTGGTTATTTAGACGGCACATCTGAACTGCGCGAAGTGGCCCATCGCTTAACCTACAACGCGATTCAGTCAATGCTGGCATTAGAAGTACCAAACCTCCACGAGCTAGATTTGGATCGGGTGATTGCCTATGGTCACACCTGGAGTCCGACGCTGGAACTAACACCGGAAATTCCGATGTTCCACGGCCACAGTGTCGCCATCGATATGGCTTTTTCGGCGACTATTGCTGGGCAGCGGGGCTACATTTCGATCGCCGACCGCGATCGCATCTTAAGATTAATGAGCCGCCTCGGACTAGCGATAGACAGCCCTTATCTGACATCAGAACTGCTCTGGAAAGCGACAACATCGATCAGTCGTACCCGCGACGGCCTTCAACGCGCTGCGGCTCCATGCCCCATTGGTGACTGCTTTTTCATGAACGATTTGACTCGAACTGAGTTGGATGAAACCCTAGCCGTGCATCGAGAAATCTGTCAGGGCTACCCGCGTCATGGCGATGGCGAGGATATGTATGTGGTATTGCAGAAAGTTGGAACTCGTTCCACAGCCGGGGTATAAAGATGAGACCCGTTACCCCAGTCGGGATTTTAGCCTCTTTACTCGAAAGTCTCGCCTCGCAAGTAGAAAAAATCGATAATCTCGATCGAGCTTTCAAGGCCCAATTACAACAAGCCTACGAACTAGCAAATGGTCTCGATCCGTACCTGAACCTTTGTACCACGCCGGAATCTCCCGCCTTAGCCGCGTTAGTAAAGCGCACCCAATCAGAAGATTGGAGTAAGCGATTCTCTGACGGCGAGACAGTGCGCCACTTGGAACAGGAAATGCTTTCGGGCCATGTGGAAGGCCAAATGCTGAAGTTTCTCGTCCATCTCACCAAAGCACAGCGCGTACTGGAAATAGGGATGTTTACCGGGTACTCAGCACTAGCGATGGCGGAAGCACTGCCGGTGGATGGAGTGGTGGTAGCCTGCGAAGTAGATGCTTATGTAGCTGAATTTGCCCAGAAGTGTTTTCACGAATCTACTGCCGGTCACAAAATCTCAGTGAAGGTGGCACCGGCTCTAGAAACCATGAAACAATTGGCCCAAGACGGGGAAGTCTTCGATTTGGTGTTTATCGATGCTGATAAAGCTGGATACACAGATTATCTCGATTTATTGCTCACCACTGGGCTGTTGGCTCCCAATGGCTTGATCTGTGCAGACAATACTCTGATGCAGGGACAGCCCTATGTGTCGGGTACTGCTACTGATAACGGAGTTGCGATCGCCAAATTTAACCAGGCTCTAGTTGACGATCCGCGCGTAGAGCAGGTGTTAGTGCCGCTGAGAGATGGATTGACCTTAATTCGGCGCGTTTAGTAGAACAGTCCTAGACGCATCAAAACCTGCATAAACCGGGTTTTTTGCCCTATTGGGCGGGCTGTAACGAAGTCCGATCGTCAAAAAACCCGGTTTCTAAGGGATGAGAATTAAATAAAATCCACTTTTCATGACTGTTGTGGGATGGGCGGGACGCCCGTCCTTTCTGGGCGGGCGGGACGCCCATCCCACAAGAAAAAAGGGAAATTATTTAATTGACGATCCTAACCACCCGTGCGTAATATCAAATCCGCGCCTCATCCGC
Source organism: Microcoleus sp. T3_B1 (assembly GCF_036700445.1). NCBI lineage: Bacteria > Bacillati > Cyanobacteriota > Cyanophyceae > Oscillatoriales > Microcoleaceae > Microcoleus > Microcoleus sp. T3_B1. Next base: position 94,947 of record NZ_JAUBOX010000017.1, on the reverse strand, counting down.
ATGATTGATCTGTCTCTTCTGGAGACTCGGCGCCAACAGCGTCATCTGCGGTTTAATCATTCAAAAACCACCGCTAATTAGAGTGTCTACTTACTAGGAAATTATGCTCGAAACAGTTTCTGTGGCAGCGATGCCATCTGAACAGGAAACAAACACTGGGAATAGGCGCTTCCAGACAGCCGTTAAAACTATAGCAACCTTAATTTTGCTGCTATTGGTACTGCCCCTGAATATTGCTTTAACTGCGATCGCCCTACTGAGATCCATCATCATCAAACCGTTTCAGTCTCGATCGATCGCGGACTCTCCCCAAACGATTTTGATTAGCGGCGGCAAGATGACCAAAGCATTGCAGCTAGCCCGATCGTTCCATAAGGCCGGTCATCGGGTAATTTTGGTAGAAACCGAGAAATACTGGCTGACAGGTCATCGTTACTCTTGGGCAGTCGATCGCTTTTACACAGTACCAAATCCGCAGACAGAGGAATACCCCCAAGCACTCTTGAAAATTGTCCAACAAGAGAAAGTTAATGTTTACGTTCCAGTCTGTAGTCCAGTCGCCAGTTACTACGATGCCGAAGTCAAAAGGGTACTTTCTCCCCACTGTACGGTAATGCACGTAGATGTCGAAACTCTGCAACGTTTGGATGATAAATATCAGTTTGCAAAAGCCTCGGAAGCATTGGGGCTGCGAGTTCCGAAGTCTTATCGCATTACTAATCCCCAGCAAGTAATCGATTTTGATTTTAGTGACGCACAGCGTCCATATATTATCAAAAGTATTCCCTACGATTCTGTCCGCAGGTTAAACTTAACTAAATTACCCTGCGAAAACCCTGCAAAAACTGCCACATTTGTCAACTCATTACCAATTTCCGAGAGTAAACCTTGGATTATGCAAGAGTATATTCCCGGGCAAGAATTCTGCACTCACAGTACAATTCGTGATGGTCATCTTCAGTTGCATTGTTGCTGTGAATCGTCGGCGTTTCAGGTGAATTACCAGAATGTCGATCGCCCGGATATCGAAAATTGGATTCGTCAGTTTGCCAAGAGTCTAAATCTGACGGGACAAGTTTCCTTTGATTTCATTCAGGCGGCGGATGATGGAGAGATTTACGCGATCGAATGCAACCCGCGCACCCATTCAGCCATCACGATGTTTTACAACCATCCTGATGTGGCAAAAGCTTATTTGGAACTCGACCCTTTACCACAGACTGTGCAGCCTTTGGCATCAAGTCGCCCGACTTACTGGATTTACCATGAAATTTGGCGATTGGTGACTCATTTGTGGTCGCCAAAGCTAGTTTCTGAGCGGTTACAAATTATCGCCCAAGGCAAAGATGCCATCTTCGAGTGGGACGATCCACTGCCCTTTTTGATGGTGCATCATTGGCAAATTCCCTTGTTGTTATGGGGAAATTTACAGAACCCGAAAGAGTGGATTCGGATTGATTTTAATATTGGCAAACTTGTGGAAATAGGGGGAGATTGAGGATGTCAGTAGTACGGGTTTTGCATTTAGTCGGCTCGGCAGTTAGCGATTTTTACTGTAATTTATCGCGGCTTTATGCAGAAGATTGTCTGAAAAATGCTGCTAATTCAGCACTCTATGAATTTCATATTGCCTATATTTCTCCCGATGGCCAATGGCGTTTTCCCACCTCTCTCGATCGAGGTGCGATCGCAGCCGCTAATCCCATGTCTCTAGCGGGCGCTGTAGAGGTGCTGACACAGCTAAAGATTGACGTAATGGTACCGCAGATGTTTTGCATCCCCGGCATGACTCAATACCGCAGCTTGTTCGATATGCTGAGTATTCCTTATGTGGGTAATCCGGCAGAGTTGATGGCGCTGGTGGCTGATAAAGCCAAGACTAAGGCAGTAGTAGCGGCCGCTGGGGTAAGTGTACCGTTGGGAGAAGTTGTCCGCGCGGGCGATCGAACCTTGATTGATTTCCCAGCCGTCCTCAAACCACTAAATGGCGATAATTCCATTGGAGTAACCTTCGTTCAAGATGCTGCTGACTATGATGCAGCTTTGCAGACAGCATTGACTCATTCCGAGGAAGTGCTCGTTGAAAAATTCATTGAATTGGGTAGAGAAGTTCGCTGTGGAATTATCATCAAAGCAGGCGAATTAGTCTGTTTACCACTAGAAGAGTATGCTCTAAATGCTGACACAATGCCGATTCGGAGTTATGCCGATAAGCTGAAACAAAATGACGATGGCAACTTGATCTTGACTTCTAAGGATAGTACCAAGTCGTGGATAGTTGACACCAGCGATCCGATTACGGAGAGAGTTTGGGATATGGCCAGAAAATGCCACATCGCTTTGGGTTGTCGCGATTATAGTCTCTTTGATTTTCGCATCGATCCGCAGGGAAAACCTTGGTTTTTGGAAGCGGGGCTATACTGTTCTTTTGCTCAGAAAAGTGTGCTTTCTGCAATGACGAAAGCATCAGGAACTTCTCTGGATACTTTTTTTGAAAGTATGTTGCAAAATGCCTTGCAGAGATGACTCAGGCTGAGTTTGCGATCGGAGTAAGCTGTCGCGCATTTAAACTGTATATTCAGGGCGGGCGGGACGCCCACCCCACAAGACTTTAAATTTTTTTGACATACAATTTAAAGGCAGAACAGCTTAGCTAAAACATCACAAAATTTGTGAAATAATGATCGTATCAAGAACTTCTGTGGATACTTTTAGATTCAGTCGATCGGCGCGATCGGTATTTTGATATTATGGACGCAAAATTATACCAAACTTCACTTCCTATGTCAAGGATTGTCGGTAAAGTGCCGACAATCCTTGTGCCATCTTTTAGCTTTCCGCATACTAATCACCAGACAGAGGAAACCACAACATGATCCAAACCATATCCAAAACAATCACGTTTGATGAGTTCGTTGCTTGGTATCCAGAGAACTCTGTCCATAAGTACGAACTACATAATGGAGTAATTGTTGAAATGCCTTTAGGAACCGGCCGCCATTCCCGCGTTATAGGTTTAACCAGGGACGAAATCAGCGCAGAAATCAGGCGACTGAAATTGCCTTGCTTTATCCCCGGCGACTGCCTGCTCAAACCCGTCCGCAACGAGGCGGGCTACCTGCCAGACGCAGTTGTCCTAGACGAAGCAGCTCTGCGCCAGAGAGAACCGCGCTGGGATACGGAATCCATCATCACGATGGGGTCTTCGGTGCGACTGGCTGTAGAGGTCGTCAGTACCAACTGGCGGGACGATTACCATCTCAAATTCGCTGACTACGAAGAAATGGGCATCCCCGAATACTGGATTGTGGACTACCTTGGTTTGGGCGGCCGCAAGTTCATCGGCACTCCCAAGCAACCCACGCTCTCGGTTTGCCAGTTGGTTGACGGCGAGTATCAAATCAGCCAGTTTCGGGGAGATGACCGAGTTGAATCGCTGGCTTTCCCAGAGTTGAGGTTGACTGCCGAGTTGATTTTTCGAGGCGGTCTGCCCTTAACCGAGCCGAGCTAGAAGGAGTGGGGGCGATCGGGTATCAAAAGGATATCAAATGGGTACAAAAGGACACCAATTTTGTGACAAATCGGCGTTTTGTACCAAGTTTTGTACCAAGTGCTGTTTTGTAAGGACGGGCTATCTAAATTATATCAGCTACAGTTTAATTTGTCAAGGATTAGAGGCAACGTTGCCTGTAATCCTTGTGTAATATTTGAGCTTTCCGCATACTAATCACCAGACAGAGGAAACCGCAACATGATCCAAACCATATCGAAAACAATCACGTTTGATGAGTTCGTTGCTTGGTATCCAGAGAACTCTGTCCATAAGTACGAACTACACAATGGAGTAATTGTTGAAATGCCTTTAGGAACTGGCGACCATTCCGACGTTACAGGTTTCATTTCCGGTGAAATCAATTTTGAAATCAGGCGACTGCAATTGCCTTACTCTATCCCTAGTGATTGCTTGCTCAAGCTTGCGCGTAACGAATCTGGCTACCAGCCAGATGTAATTGTCCTAGACCGAACCGCACTTGCAAGCGAACCGCGCTGGAAAAAAGAATCAGTCATCACGATGGGCTCTTCGGTGCGACTAGCTGTAGAGGTGGTCAGTACGAACTGGCGGGATGATTATTTTTTCAAAGCTTCCGACTATGAAGAAATGGGCATTCCCGAATACTGGATTGTAGACTATCTTGGTTTAGGCGGTCGCAAGTTTATCGGCAATCCCAAACAACCCACTCTCTCGATTTACCAGCTAGTAGATGGGGAGTATCAGGTAAAACAGTTTAGGGGAAGCGAAAGGATTGAGTCGTTGGCTTTTTCAGAATTGAACTTAACAGCAGAGAAGATTTTTCTGGCTGGCTTGCCGAACTAGCAAGTCGAAATTATGCAAAGGGCGTAAGATTGTCGAAGCCTTCCGACGACACCAAAACCTGACAATTGGGTCAAAATCTGGCAGCGAAAAAGCGGGAAAGTACGATCGCACAAACCGTAAAAATCCTCACCTCGTTCACGATCGCACAAATATCACACAACACCTGCGGACACCACAACAGTCCAGATATTCCACATACACATTGCAATTTTTTTAATTGTGTGATACCATAAAACGTTCTCAAAAATAGCGCAACACTAACTATTACTGCATGGCAACGAAGCCAACGATCGCATTTACTCACCTCGGCTGCGAAAAAAATCGCATCGATACCGAACACATGATCGGCTTGCTGGCTCAAGCGGGCTATCAAGTCGATTCTAATGAAGAATTAGCTGATTATGTTGTAGTCAATACTTGTAGTTTTATCCAAGCGGCGCGAGAAGAGTCAGTCCGCACCTTGGTAGAATTGGCAGAAGCTAATAAAAAAGTAGTCATCACCGGCTGCATGGCACAGCATTTTCAGCAGGAATTGCTGGATGAATTGCCGGAAGCAGTCGCAATTGTCGGCACTGGCGACTATCATAAAATCGTCAATGTTATGCAGCAGGTGGAAAAGGGCGATCGAGTTTCCCTCGTCTCTTCAGAACCTACTTACATCGCTGACGAAACTACTCCGCGCTACCGCACGACATCGGAAGGTGTCGCGTATCTGCGTATAGCAGAAGGCTGCGACTACCGCTGTGCATTTTGCATTATCCCGCACTTGCGCGGAAATCAACGATCGCGGACGATCGAATCTATCGTCGCGGAAGCTAAGCAATTAGCCTCGGAAGGGGTAAAGGAAATTATCTTAATTTCTCAAATTACCACCAACTACGGCAAAGATATTTATGGCGAACCGAAACTAGCCGAACTACTGCGCGCTTTGGGTGAAGTAGATGTGCCTTGGATTCGGATGCACTACGCCTATCCTACAGGTTTGACTCCGCAAGTTGTCGAGGCAATCCGCGAAACGCCCAACGTTTTGCCGTATTTGGATTTACCCCTGCAACACTCGCACCCGGAAATTCTGCGGGCGATGAATCGGCCTTTTCAAGCTGGGATCAATGATGCCATAGTCGATCGACTCAAAGCAGCACTTCCCGGCGCCGTGATGCGGACAACTTTTATTGTCGGCTTTCCCGGCGAAACCGAGGAACACGCAGCACACTTGCTGGAATTTGTCAAGCGCCACGAATTCGATCACGTAGGAGTTTTTGTATTTTCGCCAGAAGAAGGAACCCCAGCCTTCAGCTTGCCCCAGCAAATACCAGCAGAAATAATGGAAATGCGGCGCAATGCGGTAATGGCGGCACAACAACCTATATCATTGAAGAAGAATCAAGAATCTGTCGGTCAGGTAGTTGATGTCCTGATAGAACAAGAACAACCAGAGACAGGTGAGTTGATTGGTAGATCCGCTCGGTTTTCCCCAGAAGTAGATGGACTCGTCTATGTGACAGGAGAAGCGCGACTGGGATCGATCGTATCTGTGAAAATTACTGGTGCAGATGTCTACGACCTCTACGGTCAAGTCGATTTTAGATTTTAGATTTTAGATTTTAGATTGACTGCACAGACTGATCTGGGAGCTCGATCTTTTGTCTAAAATTGTGGGATCGACCCTCATGAGTTCACGTGGCACTGTATCCGGTGCTAGGCGGGGTCAAGTCGATTTTAGATTTTAGATTTTAGATTTTAGATTGACTGCACAGACTGATCTGGGAGCTCGATCTTTTGTCTAAAATTGTGGGATCGACCCTCATGAGTTGACGTGGCACTGTATCCGGTGCTGGGCGGGGTCAAGTCGATTTTAGATTTTAGATTTTAGATTTTAGATTGACTGCACAGACTGATCTGGGAGCTCGATCTTTTGTCTAAAATTGTGGGATCGACCCTCATGAGTTCACGTGGCACTGTATCCGGTGCTAGGCGGGGTCAAGTGTAAGTGTTGCTGGAACTGTCGCCTGAGACGGTGTGGCGAACAAAAACCAGACACCAGCCAAAAATGATTAGCGGATTGTGCAGCAAAAGTAACGGTTTGTACAATATTGTGCAAAGATAGGTAGCAAAGGGTTCTAAACTTTTTTAGCCCCTATCTGGCAATCGACGCTCCCCCTCGGGGTGCGGTTATCTCTACAGAACGATCGGAAAATTTTAACGAATTTAATGTTTTGTTTCTGAATGTAAAGAGTTATGATAGTAACAAGCCAGAAATAAGCGGGGAGAATTTGAGATTGCTTCGCCGTCCGCCCTACACCACAACGGTATCCCGAAAGAGTGTTGAGATGGATAGGCGGTAACGGTCGCTGCATCCCCTGCTCAATCCCGCAGGCGACGGATTGCGGGATAGCGCCTGAACCAACAAACCTATTACTACTATGTTGTAGTGAAGTGGGGCTGGCATGATCCTCACTATAAAATGCCTAAGAGGGAAAGCTTGCAAGTACCTCAAAGGAAGTCCAATGTCCTATTTTAAGAATGTTGGAAGCCCATAAGCCGACCGCTGGCGGTTGGTATCGGTGATGTCACAAAATCAAAGACGGCTGTCGAATTGGTAAATTTAGTCACCATCGACGGAGCTGCCCTATACTCGATTGCTATTTAAGAAGGTGCGCGCAGGCGCAGCACCATAAAGAACTCTTATGAGTTCCTGCCGCCGAGCAGAAATCCGCATCCGAGTTGGGCAACTTAGAAGGCTAAGACTCGTTATTAGGAGCATTAATGAATTTATTGTTTGAAGGCTTAGGTCTTTCGGAAGAACTCGTTCTCCATCTGGAAACACTAGGCTTTACAGAACCTACTCCCATCCAAGTACAAGCAATTCCGCACCTGTTAGCAGGTCGCGACGTTGTGGGTCAAGCCCAAACAGGGACAGGCAAAACGGCAGCATTCTCGTTGCCCATCTTGGAGCGGATTGATTTAGATGTAACTGCGGTGCAAGCACTGGTGCTGACGCCGACTCGCGAATTGGCGATGCAAGTAACTGAAGCCATCCGCGATTTGAGCGGCATCAGCAGCGACGGCCCGGTAAAAGTGGGTCGCTCTCTGCAAGTTCTGACAGTGTACGGCGGTCAATCGATCGATCGTCAAATGCAGCGTTTGAAGCGCGGCGTTCACGTCGTTGTCGGTACACCCGGACGCATATTGGATATGCTCAGCCGCGGCAGCCTGAAACTAGACAAGGTAAAATGGCTGGTTTTGGATGAAGCTGACGAAATGCTGAGCATGGGCTTTATTCAAGATGTGGAAAAAATCTTGGATGCAGCACCACAAGAACGTCAAACGGCATTTTTCTCGGCGACGATGGAACCTTCCATTCGGAAACTGGTGGCGCGGCATTTGCGTAACCCAGTCAACGTCACCGTAGAACAGCCAAAAGCAACGCCAAAGCGCATCAGCCAAGGCGTGTACATGATTCCCCGTGGCTGGTCGAAGGCAAGAGCTCTACAGCCAATCCTAGAAATGGAAGACCCGGAATCTGCACTGATATTTGTGCGGACTCGGCAGTCGGCTGCAGAACTCACCAGCCAACTGCAAGCAGCAGGTCACAGCGTTGATGAGTATCACGGTAATTTGAATCAGGCACAGCGGGAACGCTTGCTGCATCGGTTCCGCCAATGTCAGGTGCGCTGGGTAGTGGCGACTGATATTGCGGCACGGGGTTTGGACGTGGATCACTTGACTCACGTTATTAACTACGATTTGCCCGACAGTGTGGAAAGCTACGTTCACCGGATCGGACGCACGGGCCGGGCTGGTCGCGAAGGAACGGCGATTACGCTGATTCAACCGGTCGATCGCCGCAAACTGCGCTTGATTGAACGCCACGTGCGATCGAGCTTGACGGTGCGAAACATTCCGACACGGGCGCAAATTGAAGCTCGTCAGTTGGAAAAGATGCAGGGTAAAGTTCGCGAAGCTTTGGCTGGCGAACGGATGGCATCTTTCTTGCCTCTGGTGTCTCAGTTATCCGAGGAGTACGACTCCCACGCGATCGCCGCTGCTGCTTTGCAAATGGCTTTCGATCAAAGCCGTCCTGCTTGGATGGGCGCTGATTACGCTCAACAAGAAGATCCCCCGATTGGTGGAGAAAACAGCGTCAAGCCTATCTTGATCAAAAAGCGGGCTAAGACTGGTGAGGCGACTTTTTCTGGAGCACCGAGTGCTCCTGTTCCCCAGAACCGCTAATTGGTAGGGTGCACTCGGTGCACCTTATTTAGAATTACTGTAGAGATGCGATCGATCGCACCTCTACTTTTTTTTATGGGTGCGATCCCAAATCCGAGCTCCCTCGCCGGTTGAAACCGCGAACAAACTTTCGTCCACTCCTAGCGGACTGAGAATTGGATAAGGAATGAGAATTAAATAACTTCCACAAGTTTGTGGGATGGGCGTCCCGCCCGTCCTTTTTGGACGGGCGGGACGCCCATCCCACAATAACAATTAAAATTGTAAGTTATTTAATTCGCGATCCTAAGTAAAGATGGAAGTTAGCGATCGGACAATTTCTGTAACTAATTCTAGGCTGAGTACGTTAATTGAAGAATTGGGCACTGAGTGTCAAAATGTTATTACTTTATATCAATTCCGGTTGGATTGGAATGATTAAACCGCAGAGTACGCAGAGAACGCAGAGGAAGAGAACAGAGAGATGAATAATTCCGATGAAGGGCGGATTTGATATTAATCGATCAACTTCAGTTACCTGATTTGAGCGATCGACAAAAAGCGGAAATTCTAGCAGAGTTCCTTCCTCTCTGCAATCCATCTCAACGTTCACTGCGGAGAGGATTTTCAGACACTAATTGCTGAGGAAATTACACAATTGTCGGATGATGATAAAGAGGATTAAGGAGACGCGGGCGATTCCCTACGGGATAGCTACGCACGCGCGTACATGAGGAAAAAGCCCTCCAGTCAACTCACAGAAAGGCTAAAAATCCTCATAAATAAGGAATAAAGTCCTTACTACAAACTTGTGAACCGGGACTTTTGCACTGTTATTTAATATTTCAGTTTAGCTGCGTGCTCACAATAATTTTTTGCACGCGATCGCCCTTAATTTCCACAATCAAATTAGAAGCCTTTTGGTCATTGCTGTAAGTCAACCGAGTCACTCCACCCTGCACGGATTGCGACCCGTAACCGTAAGTTTTAACGACTTTTTGGCTGTTATCTCCTAGCTTCACACCATCAATTGTCAGAAACTTGGGATTGGTAGTAGAAATTAAATAAACTTTGCCCTTCCATGCTGCTACCGTCAATCCTGAGTAGCTTAGCGTGCGAATCTTGCCGCCGATCCCAGGCCCAGCAGGTTTAGTTTCGTCGCGCTGTGGTTTTCCCAACTTACGTTTTGCCTCTTCTACAGACATCCCCAACCGAACCTCGCCAATCCCCAGGCGCGAATAGTTCAGCGCCGCCGGCTTTTGTGTCGCGCTGAGCATTCTTTCTAGAGTCGCAACAGTTTGATTCGTAGCGGGGACAGGACGAACTAAAGCAGCAAATCCTAAGCTCGAAATTGCGAGATTCATCATGATGCCAACGACGGCTGTTGTCACAAACATTTTTACCATTTTTTTATAGCTTTATTTGGCAATGTATTCGCGCGATCGCCCGCTAGATCCGGATTGATACTAATAGGACTTACACAAACACTCCTAGACGCACGGCGATGCTCTGAAACCGAATTTTTTTACCCAAACTACACAAAGAAACCCGGTTTTTACCATAAATCTTAGGTTTAACAGTGAGGTATTCAGGAAGAAACCGGGTTTTTAGCGCAACCTAGGTAAGTCCTGACTAATATTTTTTAAGCTTTGAAAACCGCCAATTTCGGGCGAACCGAATTTGCTCCCGCACAAGCTTGCGTCCGCCTGCGAGGAATGACAGAAAAGACCTCTTGCAAAAATAATTAGGACGGGCAAGATGCCCGCCCCACAAGAAGAAATAACTCTTGTGGGACGGGCATCTTGCCCGTCCCATCAATTGATGAAAGGATTTTTGCAAGAGGTCTAAAGAATAAAGGAGGTAACAACCGAAATTGCTGTGATATCCTAACAAAAGCCATATCTGCATAAAATAAGTAATTTAGATGACCGCAACAGATTCTACTAAACACCAAAAATCCAAGGCCCTCAAACCGGGTAGCCGCCGCCCCGCTAAAGAACTTTGCAGCGAGTGCGGTTTGTGCGATACATATTACATCCATTATGTCAAGGAATCTTGTGCTTTCTTAACACAGCACATCGCGGAATTAGAAGAAGAGATTCACGGGCGATCGCGCAATCTCGACAATCCCGACGATTGGTATTTTGGAGTCAGTCAAAACATGATGGCGGCTCGGAAAAAAGAGCCGATCGAGGGTGCTCAGTGGACGGGGATCGTCAGCACAATTGCCATTGAAATGCTCGAAAAAGGAATTGTAGAAGGCGTTGTTTGCGTCCAAAATACTAAAGAAGACCGCTTTCAACCGATGCCGATAATTGCTAGGAATCGTGAAGAGATTCTCGCAGCAAAAGTCAACAAACCCACTCTCTCTCCCAATCTTTCAGTATTAGAACAAATCGAAAAATCGGGGATGAAGCGGCTGTTAGTAATTGGCGTCGGCTGTCAAATTCAAGCTTTGCGAACAGTCGAGAAAAAACTCGGTTTAGAAAAGCTCTACGTTTTGGGGACTCCCTGCGTGGATAATGTCAGCCGCGCGGGCTTGCAGAAATTCCTAGATACGACTAGCCGTTCTCCGGAAACTGTGGTTTCTTACGAGTTTATGCAAGACTTTAACGTTCACTTCAAACACGAAGATGGTTCGGAAGAGAAAGTGCCGTTTTTTGGCTTGAATACTAAGGAATTGAAGGATGTTTTTGCTCCTTCTTGTTTGAGCTGTTTTGATTATGTGAATTCTTTAGCAGATTTAGTGGTGGGCTACATGGGCGCACCTTTTGGCTGGCAGTGGATTGTGGTGCGAAATGACACGGGGCAAGAGATGTTAGATTTGGTAACGGATCAGCTTAACACTCAGCCGGTGATGTCTAAGGGAAACCGAAAAGAGGCGGTTCAGCAAAGTATTCCAGCTTATGAAAAAGGAGTGACTTTGCCGATGTGGGCGGCGAAGTTAATGGGCGTGTTTATTGAGAGAATTGGGCCGAAGGGTTTGGAATATGCCCGTTTTTCAATTGATTCTCATTTCACTCGTAATTATCTGTACGTGAAGCGGAATTATCCTGAGAAATTAGAGGCTCATGTGCCGGAATATGCTAAGCGGATTGTCGCGCAGTATAAGTTGCCCGATGTGTAAACTTGTAGGGTGCGTCAGTCAAAAGCTGTTGGATTATTGAAAAAATAACGCTAACTGACGCACCCTACTACTCAAGCATAGCCAAGGATAGAAAACAAATGCAATTGGGAAAGATCGAATTATGGAATCGCGGAACGTTAACTAGACTGGCTATCCTTAGTACGATCTTAATTACTCTAATTAGTGGGATATGGTTGAGTATGATTGCAATGCCAGGGAAAAGCTACAGCGGGACAATTCCCCCTTTAACAGCACAGGAAATCTCGCTCCGAGATGCTTTACAGCGCGATGTGGAAAAGCTCGCTGGTGAAATCGGAGAGCGCAACTTTATACAATATCAAAAACTTGGAGAAGCCGCTGACTTTCTCGAAGCATCATTTCAAAAGGCTGGCTATAAAGTTGAACGACAAGAATATAAAATTGATGATAATTTTTATTATAACATAGAAGTGGAGATTCCAGGGGGAAAAAAGGCAGATGAAATCGTTGTAATTGGGGCACATTATGATTCTGTGGTGGGGAGTCCAGGGGCAAATGATAACGCAACTGGGGCGGCGGGAGTTCTGGCTTTAGCGAGAATGTTTGCAGGTAAAAAGCCGGAAAAGACTGTGCGTTTTGTTGAGTTTGTGAATGAGGAACCGCCTTTTTTCTGGACTGCTGATATGGGGAGTTTGGTTTATGCCAAAAGATGCAGAGAGCGTAATGAAAAAATTGTTTCGATGCTCAGTTTAGAAACAATTGGTTATTACTCAGATGCCAAAAACAGTCAGAAATATCCAGCACCATTAAACCTTTTTTATCCTACGTCGGGAAATTTTATCGGATTTATTGGCAATACATCCTCAAGTAAACTGGTTAGAGAGGCGATCGCATCTTTCCGCCGCCATGCTGATTTTCCCTCGGAAGGTGCAGCAATTCCGGGTGGCATTCCTGGTGTTGGTTGGTCTGATCAATGGTCTTTTTGGCAACATGGTTATCCAGGGCTGATGGTTACAGATACTGCTCCCTATCGCTATCCTTACTATCACACGGCGCAAGATACACCCGATAAGGTTGACTGGGAACGGACGACGAAGGTGATAGCTGGATTGGAAAAAGTTGTGGCTGATTTGGTGGGAGTTGATATTAATTAGTTGCGTAGGGTGCCCAGCGGGGAAATATCCTCGCTCGGCACAGAATATCATGCAAAAAGACGCAGCTACTAATTAGTATAAGTTGCCTGAGTGAGGTAATTCAGAGAGTTTTTAATAGATTTTTTGCAGGGACACGGTATTGCCGTGTCTTTGTTGTATACAGTTCAGAAAATTAGAGTTACAAGATTATGACACTTATATTTGCACAGAAACACATGAATTTACCAAAGGCGATCGCAGTTACTTGTTGTGCGATCGCCCTAGCATCATGTGGAAATAGACCTTCGGAGTTGGCCGCACAGACGCAACCGGGAAACAGTGTACGAACATTTGCCGATTGGTGTCGCCAAAAAGCTTCTTTGAGCCGTGAAGCTAAATATACAGTTGAGGTGCTGTTGAAGAAAGCAGGGGCTACCGAGTGCGATCCGGCTAATCAGAAACTTTCGAGTCTCGCGGGACTCGATCTCAGAAACAATCAAATCAGCGACATCCAACCCTTGGAATCCTTGACTAACCTGACTGCGCTTCTCCTCGGCGACAATCAAATCAGCGACATCAAACCGCTAGAATCCTTGACTAACTTGACTGGACTCGACCTCTTCAACAATCAAATCAGCGACATCAAACCGCTAGAATCTTTGACTAACCTGACTTGGCTCCACCTCGGATTCAATCAAATCAACGACATCCAACCCTTGCAACCTTTGACTAACCTGAGTCTGCTCTACCTCTTCAACAATCAAATCAGCGACATCAAACCGCTAGAATCCTTGACTAAACTGACTTCGCTCCACCTCGGATTCAATCAAATCAACGACATCAAACCGCTAGAATCCTTGACTAAACTGACTGAAATCCGTCTCGACTACAATCGAATCAGCGACATCAAACCGCTAGAATCCTTGACTAAACTGACTGAACTCGACCTCAGCTTGAATCGAATCAGCGACATTAAACCGCTAGAATCTTTGACCAACCTGACTGTGCTCAACCTCAGCGACAATCAAATCAGCGACATCAAACCCCTAGAATCCTTGACTAAACTGACTGCGCTCAAACTCAGGGGAAATCCGATCCCTCCCAAAACTTGCCCTATGAAGCCAGACTCTATTTGTGACTGGGGACATAGACTTTCCGCGAAGGCCTCCGAGACGCAACCGAAAAATAGTGGACGAACATTTGCTGATTGGTGTCGCCAAAAAGCTGATTTGACTCCTGAAGCTAAACATACTGTTGAGGTGCTGTTGCAGAAAGCAGGGACTACTGAGTGCGATGTGGCTAATCAGAAACTTTCGAGTCTCACGCAACTCGACCTCGACTACAATCAAATCAGCGACATCAAACCGCTAGAATCCTTGACTAACCTGACTTCGCTCTGGCTCCGCGGCCATCAAATCAACGACATCAAACCGCTAGAATCCTTGACTAACCTGACTCGGCTCTGGCTCAATAACAATCAAATCAGCGACATCAAACCGCTAGAATCCTTGACTAACCTGACTTGGCTCTTCCTCGGCAACAATCAAATCAGCGACATCAAACCGCTAGAATCCTTGACTAAACTGACTTCGCTCGAACTTAACAACAATCAAATCAGCGACATCAAACCGCTAGAATCCTTGACTAAACTGACTTCGCTCGAACTCAACAACAATCAAATCAGCGACATCAAACCGCTAGAATCCTTGACTAACCTGACTCGGCTCCGTCTCAACAACAATCAAATCAGCGACATCAAACTTTTGCAATCCTTGACTAAACTGACTTCGCTCGAACTCAACAACAATCAAATCAGCGACATCAAACTCTTGCAATCCTTGACTAACCTGAATGGGCTCGAACTCAACAACAATCAAATCAGTGACATCAAACCGCTAGAATCCTTGACTAAGCTGAATGTACTCACGCTCGACAACAATCAAATCAGCGACATCAAACCGCTAGAATCTTTGACTCACCTGACTTGGCTCTGGCTCAATAACAATCAAATCAGCGACATCAAACCGCTAGAATCCTTGACTAAACTGACTTGGCTCGGCCTCAGCGGAAATCCGATCGCTCCCAAAACTTGCCCACTAAAGCCAGAGTCTATCTGTAAGTGGGAACCCTGAAATTAAATGCTCAAACTTTACTGTTGGGGAAATTAGAGGTACAAGATTATGACACTTATAGTTGCACACAAACACATGAAGTTACCAAAGTCGATCGCACTTACTTGTTGTGTGCTTCTAGCATTATCTGGAAATGGACTGTCTGCGAAGGCAGCAGAAACGCGATCGGGAAACAAAACATTTGCTCAATGGTGTCGCGAAAAAGATTCTTTGAGTCCAGAAGCTAAACATACTGTTGATATGCTGTTAAAAATAGCAGGAACTACTGAGTGCGATGAGGGCGATCGCCAACTTTCTAGTATCACAGGAATTAGCTTTACGAAGCAAGGAATCAGCGACCTCAAACCGCTAGCATCCTTAACTAACCTGAACGTTCTCCGGCTCATCAACTGTTCTATCAGCGACATCAAACCGCTAGCATCCTTGACTAACCTGACTTTGCTCAACCTCAGCAGCAATCAGATCGTTGACATCAAACCGCTAGCATCCTTGGTTAACCTGAAAGTGCTCAACATCGGGAACAATCAGATCCGCGACATCAAACCGCTAGCATCCTTGACTAACCTGACTGAAATCGTCCTCATCGAAAATCAGATCGATGACATCAAACCGCTAGCATCCTTGACTAACCTGAAAGGGCTTTTCCTCCGCAGCAATCAGATTGACGACATCAAGCCACTAGCATCTTTGACTAACCTGGCTGGGATCGATCTCGCTGGCAATAAAATTAGTGACATCAAACCGCTAGCATCTTTGATGAAACTGACTTTTATCGACCTCAGCAGCAATCAGATTAGTGACATCAAATCACTAGCATCCTTGACTAACCTGGAAGGGATTAACCTCAGCTCGAATCAAATCGTTGATATCAAACCGCTAGCATCCTTGACTAACCTGGAAGGGCTATCACTTAACAAGAATGAGATCGCTGATCTCAAACCGGTAGAATTCTTGACTAAACTGGAGATTCTCTGGCTCAACAACAATCAAATCGTTGATATCAAACCGCTAGCATCCTTGACTAAGCTGACTTTGCTCTCACTCGAAAACAATCAAATTGGCGACATCGAACCGCTAGCATCTTTCACTAAACTGACTGAACTCTACCTCAGCGGAAATCCGATCGCTCCGAAAACTTGCCCACTCAAGCCAGAGTCTATCTGTCAGTGGGAACCACAAACTGAACCATAAAAATTTAGTAGAATTACACCCGATCGCACTTAAATACTTACGTTACGATTGAAGGCGCCTTTTATATTACTATGCAACTCCAAAGCCTGTATGTTCCCGTGCATAAGTTGGCTGAAGTCCTAGCACAATATCCTCTTTGGGTACTCCCATTTCTACCAATTCCTCAGCAATCTGCCTGTCAGTTTGATTTCGCTGAATCCAGATTTTGCCATTTTTAATATCCAAATGAAACACACAGTTATACACGCGGCGGTGTCCGTCCCATCCTAAATCGACGGCTAGATAGCGATCTTTTTCTTTATCAAAAATTGTTTCTACCTCAATTTCTCCGTTAATTGGTGCTATCTTGCTATCTTCAATGAGGAGTTTTTGAATGCACTGACGGTAATGCTCTAGTCGATCCATTTGACTATTGCCTCCTGAACAGGGTTATACACAATAAGCTTGACTTGGTGTTGTCGAACCGACGCTTGAGGTAACTCCCGACTGAAAAAAGATTCGTAAGTCGCGATGGGAACTGCCAAATATAAAGTGCGATCTGGTTCGAGCTTTTCTAAGACTAAACGGTAATTTAAAAATTGTCCCAACGCAGTATGAAAATCAGAGAGAGCTGAAGCGCTTAAAAAACTCTTGACTTCTACTGCAATTTTTTTTCCTGATTTTTCCGCACCGATGAGTCGTTCAGCTCCCAAATCGATTTCGACTCTCTCATTCTCTGCAAATTCTAGCCTGAGAGGATCGTGAGTAACCACCCACTCAGATTTTTCAAGACCTCGCTTCACAGCATTATGAAATAGATCCTTAGCTGACACTGGTTATACCTCACCTCTAAACCTATTTTAACTGATTGGAGTCAACTTGTAGGGTGGGTCAGTGAAAAACGCCTGAAGTATTGAAAAAATAACGCCAACTGACGCACCCTACAGTTTGTATAAGAGCGCGATCGCCCGTTAGCGAAAGCGTTGCGATCCGAAGGAAAGCCCGCCCCTACGGGGGCTACGCCAACGAAGAGGATCGCACACCAACATCCTCCTACAAATCAGCAGCGTGCTGCTTCAATTCATCCAAAGAAACGTATTCCAAAGTCAAGGCGTGAGTGGCGGCCAAAACCACAGGCGGCGCAACTCCTGCATCCATTGCTTCCTTCCACCGAGAAGCGCACAAACACCAGCAATCCCCAGGCTTCAAACCGGGGAAATTAAATTCGGGAACCGGAGTGCTCAAATCATTTCCATTCGACTTAGTGAATTGCAAAAACTCTTCTGTCAGTTGAGCACAAACAGTGTGAGCCCCAAAGTCGCCACCACCTGTATTGCATTTGCCGTCCCGATAATATCCTGTCATTGGCGAAGTGCAGCAATTCTCTAACTTTCCGCCCAGCACATTTGTAGCTTCCGTCACCATCGCAACTCCTGAGTAAAACTCTTCGATCTAATTTTACACAAATCGTTGTTTATATATTTTTTTCCATCGCAAAGTTGATGAATTTTTGTCCTCTGCGTTCTACTTCTTGTTTTGTAATCACAATAAATCCCTGGGTTTCAAAAAAAGGTCGAGCTGTAATGCTGGCTTCGGTAAATAACTTGTTAATTCCTAAGTCTTTGGCTTTTGACTCAATTTGTTTTAAAATTAGCCTGCCAACTCCTTGTCTTTGAAAATCTTGATGACAGTAAAAGCGATCGATATGGCCGCTTGCTTCTAATTCCCCAAAACCTGCAATTTTCTCACCCTCTTCTGCTACGAAAGTAAATTTAATGCTTAAACTTTTAGTCCAACGTTCGATATCCATATCTGCTGGCGCCCAAGCATCTACTTGTGCTTGTGTGTAATCGCGGATGTTTACTTCGTGTACGGTGTCGTAAAACAGTTTTACAATTTGTTGGGTATCACCGATTTCGTAGGTTCGTACTCTCATAAATTTTCTCACTGCGATCGCTTCTTTTATATTAATTTGGGATTTTTAACCGCTTCGCAACACGGAGGGATGTTGGCTTCTACCATTTTGTCTCATTTCTTGCAGGGCGATCGGCAAAAAATTTCTCTCCCACCCCTTGACAAACTCTCTTACTCTGTGTTGTAGTAAATATAACGATTGTTCGATATAAATATCGACCCGTTCACCGACAGCAAAAAATCAATTGTGTAGTCGCTTATACTATATCGACCGTTCGATATAGGATTATCGAACCAATAAATTTTAGACTTTAGGTAATCTAAAATCTAAAATCTATTCACCCATGCCAAAAATAGTTGACCGCGATCGATACCGTAAAGAACTACTAAACAAATGCTTTGACATATTTGCCGAAAAAGGTTACTCATCAGTAACTATGCGGGAAATTGGGTCAGAAATCGGAGTTTCTACAGGAACCCTTTATCACTACTTCCCGAGTAAAGAAAGTTTGTTCGAGCAGTTAATTGAATACTTGAGCTATGAAGATACAAAAGAAGAAGCAATTTCCGAACTGGGAAATCCGCCAACTTTAGCAGAAAAACTTGAAAAACTGATGGATTACTTCAGCAAAAATGAAGATTACATCCTGAAAAGTCTGTTAATGATATTTGAGTTTTGCCAACAAAAAACTCGTCAAGAGATTGAGAGCAATCAAGCACTTCAGGAATCGGGAAAGCGTTACGAAGAGGCACTCAGTTGCTACTTAGGTATCTCCGATCCAGCAATCGCTAGATTTATTATCTGTTATGGTGACGGTTTGCTGGTAAGAAGGTTTTATCAAGGTGAAAGAATATCTGTTGCAGAACAATGGACTTTATTAAAAGAGATGTTGCTCGCTTATTTAGACAAAAATAGCTGCAAGTAGAGGACAAGTATGAATTTTCAATCTTGGATAGAACCTAAAAATAGATTAGTAATCGGAATGGCAATTGCTGCCAGCATCATTACCAGCGGTACAGCTTTTTACGGGATTTCTCAGTTTGCACCGTTGGCTAAAAATACGGAACCTTTGCCAGCAGAAATACCACCACCGAGGAAAATAACGGCATTAGGAAGATTGGAACCGCAAGGAGAAGTGGTTCGCTTGGGAGTATCGCAAACTTTAGATGGCGATCGCATTTCCCAGCTTTTAGTCAAAGAGGGCGATCGAGTCAAAGCAGGACAACTAATCGCGATTTTGGATGCGCGCGATCGGCTGCAATCTGTTTTAGATGAAACTCAAGAAAAAGTCAAAGTTGCTCAAGCCCGTTTAGCACAAGTAAAAGCTGGTGCAAAGTCGGGAGAACTTGCAGCACAATCTGCCACAATTGGCAAGCTAGAAGCGGAACTGCAAGGCAACAAAACTGCACAACAAGCAACAGTCGATCGCCTGCAAGCACAATGGCAAGGCGACAGAATCGCACAGCAGGCAACTATCAGCCGAATCACGGCTCAGTGGCAAGGGGAGAGGAAAGCACAACAGGCAACAATTAGCCGCATAGCGGCACAATGGCAAGGAGAAAAAACAGCACAAATAGCAGCGATCGACAAATTGCAAGCCGAGTTTAATAATGCTAAAACTGAAGATTCCCGACATCAGCAACTCGCGGGTGAAGGTGCAATTTCTCAATCCGTAAGAGATACTAAGCGGCTGGCATTAGAAACAAGTCGCCAGCAAATTAAAGAAGCACAAGCTAATCTCAGCCGAATCAATAATACGGCAAAGCAGCAACTTGA
This sequence comes from Microcoleus sp. T3_B1, assembly GCF_036700445.1. Classification (NCBI taxonomy): domain Bacteria; kingdom Bacillati; phylum Cyanobacteriota; class Cyanophyceae; order Oscillatoriales; family Microcoleaceae; genus Microcoleus; species Microcoleus sp. T3_B1. The sequence continues at coordinate 75,128 of NZ_JAUBOX010000017.1, read as the reverse complement.
AGAAGCAGAAGCAAACCTGGATCGAATTAACAATACAGCCAAACAGCAACTTAACGAAGCAGAAGCAAACCTAACTCGAATTAACAGTACATCAATCCAGCAGCTTAACGAAGCTCAAGCAACACTCAAGCGCCTTCAAGAAACTGGCATCGAACAACTAGAAGAAGCTCAAGCAACTCTTGACAAAATAGCCGAAGTCCGCCCCGTGGACGTGCAAGCAGCCGAAGCTGAGATCGAAAGTGCGATCGCCCAAGTGAAGCGCGCCCAAACCGAGTTAAATCAAGCTTCCATCCGCGCGCCCAATGCTGGAAAAATCCTGAAAATTCATACTCGTGCTGGGGAAAAAATCAGCGATGACGGCATTACAGACTTAGGAAAAACTGACCAAATGGTAGTCGTTGCAGAAATTTATCAAACCGACATCAGCAAAATTAAGCTAGGACAAAAAGCAGCGGTTATTAGCCAAGCATTCTCAGGAGAGTTGCAGGGAACTGTCAAAGAGATTGCGTTAAAAGTAAGTAAACAAAATGTGTTTAGTAACCAACCGGGAGAAAACTTGGACAGCCGAGTAGTGGAAGTAAAAATTCACCTGAATCCTGAAGCTAGCAAACAAGTTGCGGGATTGACCAATTTGCAGGTACAAGTAGCAATTAAACAAAACTAAAGTCTTTACTAAAAACCTTGGAGGATTGAAAGTTATGGTAGAATTTGGCCCCGATCCGAACCGACCTTATCCGATGGCAGACCAGCGCAGGGTTTGCTTTATCAAAAACTTCATAAAATCCCCCAATATTATCGTCGGCGATTACTCATATTATGACGATCCAATCGAGCCAGAAAACTTTGAAAAAAATGTACTTTACAATTACGGAAGTGACAAATTAATTATTGGTAAATTTTGTGCGATCGCCACTAACGTCAAATTCATTATGAGCGGTGCAAATCACAAATTAGACGGCATTTCTACCTATCCTTTTCCCGTCTTTGGGAATGGTTGGGAAACAGCCATGAATCTATTAATCGAACTGCCAAGTAAAGGCGATACTGCGATCGGTAATGACGTTTGGATCGGCTATGAGTCGGTGATTATGCCGGGAGTCAAAATCGGCGACGGTGCAATCGTTGCCGCCAAAGCAGTTGTAGTAAAAGATGTTCCCGCTTACACCATTGTCGGTGGAAACCCCGCACGTTCAATCAAACAGCGTTTCAGCGATGCTGAAGTTGCACAACTATTAGAAATTCGGTGGTGGGATTGGGAAATTGACAAGATTTCTCGCAACATTAACTTAATTATGCAATCTGATATTAAAGCGCTCAGTAATGCTGAGTAAACTCGCAAATATAGCGATTTACAATTAACAAACTGGAGGTTTCCCAATGCTTCAAATTGCATACTTAGTTCTCTGTATTCTGGGCACTGCTTTACCGTATTCCCAGTTTGTCCCGTTTCTCTTAGAAAAAGGGTTGAATATTAACGCTTTCTTCGGACAATTGTTTGCAAATCAAATTTCCGGCTTTTTTGGCATGGATGTAATCGTCTCTTCCGTGGTTTTTTGGTTTTTTGTATTTAGCGAAGGTTCGCGTCTGAAAATGAAAAACTTGGGGATTTATATTGCCACTAACTTACTGGTTGGTGTTTCCCTGGGTTTGCCTTTATTTCTTCTAATGCGGCAACGCAAACTTGAAGAAACAGCTTTAAATAACCAACAATAAATTCCCAATTCACAATTCCCATTTCCCAATTCCCAAAACTTATGTTTCGCAAAACACCCCTTGCGTGGTTGCAAGTAACTAGAGAAAAAACCCGCCTCGCTGTTGCTATAGCAGGAATTGCCTTTGCAGATATTCTGATTTTTGTGCAACTGGGATTTCAAGATGCACTATTCGATTCTGCCGTTAAGCCGCACCTAAGTTTACAGACAGATTTAGTTTTAATCAATCCTCAATTTGAAACTTTTGCTGCGGTAAAAGATTTTAACCGAGAGCGACTTTACCAAGCACAAGGAGTAGAAGGAGTAAAATCCGTTACTTCCTTATATATTGGTATGGGACAGTGGCGAAATCCCACAACCCGCACTACTCGATCGATTTTAATTTTTGGAATCGACCCCGGCAACATAACATTTAATTTGCCTGATGTCAATCAAAAATTACCTCAAATTCAAATGTTTAATCATGTGTTGTTTGACCAATCTTCTCGACCTGAATACGGCGAGATTGCCAATATTTTTCACAAACAATCTACCCTCGAAACAGAACTCAATAAACGCAATATTCAAGTAGGAGGAGTCTTTACTCTCGGTACTTCCTTCGTGGCTGACGGCAATGTCATTGCCAGCGATTCTACCTTCATGAACTTATTTCCCGATCGCACACCCGATCAAGTTGATGTCGGCTTAATCAACCTACAACCCGATGCCGATGTCAAAAAAACCCAGTCAATGCTCAAAGCTATATTGCCCGATGATGTCAAAGTTTTAACCCTAGCAGAATTTGCAGAAATTGAAAAAGCTTATTGGGCAAATGCTACTCCGATCGGCTTTATTTTCGGATTCGGTACAATTATCGGATTCGTTGTTGGTCTGATTATTGTTTACCAAATTCTTTACTCTGACGTTTCCGATCACCTAGCGGAATATGCGACTTTAAAAGCAATGGGATATAGCGATCGCTATTTAGTCGGAGTTTTAATTCAGGAAGCTCTGCTATTAGCTGTATTAGGTTTTATGCCGGGACTTGTTTTAGCCAACGGACTGTATTCGCTAGCACAATCTGCCACTTTACTGCCAATTTCTATGACCACAAATCGAGCGGTTGTAGTGTTAAGTTTGACGATCGTGATGTGTACTGGTTCCGGCGCCCTCGCCCTCCGCAAACTCCAATCAGCCGACCCCGCAGACATATTCTAATCTGCGTTCATCAGCGTCAATCTGCCTGCATCGGTCGGTCAAACTGATATTTTTAAGAACAGGCAAGATGCCTGTTCCACACAACTGATATTTTTAAGAACAGGCAAGATGCCTGTTCCACACAACTGATATTTTCTTGTGGGGTGGGCTTCTAGCCCGCCCATAAAAAGCTTCTTGATAATAGTGCAATATGTCATGTCAAAAAAAACTCCCGAAAATCACCATGCAAACCCTAAATTTTCCCGCTAACCCAACTACCGCAACCGAACCAGTAATTTCAGTCCAAAACCTCAACCATTACTTCGGTCAAGGCTCTCTCAAAAAACAAGCCTTATTTGACATAAATCTCGACATTAACCCCGGAGAAATAGTCATTATGACGGGACCCTCTGGTTCCGGCAAAACAACTTTATTGACAATGTTAGGCGGGCTGCGTTCTGCTCAAGAAGGCAGTCTCAAAATTCTTGGGCAAGAAATACACGGAGCTAGCAAAACTCAGTTAACTAAACTCAGAAAGCAAATTGGCTATATTTTTCAAGCACATAACTTGATGACATTCTTGACAGCCAAGCAAAACGTGCGAATGTCTTTGGAACTGCACAAAGAAATGCTAAATCAGAATATGGATGCTTTGTCAATAGCAATGTTAGAAGCAGTTGGTTTGGGAGAGCGGGCTAATTATTACCCCGAAAATTTGTCGGGAGGGCAAAAACAAAGAGTTGCGATCGCCCGCGCGTTAGTTAGCCGCCCTAAAATAGTTTTAGCGGACGAACCAACCGCCGCTTTAGACAAAAAATCCGGGCGAGATGTCGTAGAAATTATGCAAAAACTAGCAAAAGAACAAGGCTGCACGATTTTGCTAGTAACGCACGATAACCGCATTCTCGATATTGCCGATCGAATTATCTACATGGAAGACGGTCGTTTGGCAACAAATCCGAGTCTGGTAATTAGTGATTAGTCACTTTATTTGCTGGGCCCACAGCCTCGATCGCATCCTCCAAGGCGATAGATACATGAGTCCAATTAGTCCCCCCCTGACAAAAAGCCACGTAAGGCTCCCGCAGAGGCCCGTCAGCCGAAAATTCCGACGTACTCCCATCAATAAAAGTACCCCCAGCCATCACTAACTGACTTTCATACCCGTGCATCGGAGCAGGCACCGGATCTAAATAGGAACCGACGGGGGAATTTTGCTGAACAGCCCGACAAAAAGCAATTAACTTATCAGCAGAACCGAATTCGATCGCCTGAATCACATCTCGTCTTCTAGCCAAAGGCATAGGATTCACTCGATAACCCAACTTATAAAAAACATAAGCCGTCAAATGATTTCCCTTCATCGCCTCCCCCACAAAACCGGGAGCCATAAACAAACCCTGAAACAGCAACCGATTCAAATCAAAAGTTGCGCCGCCACTGCTGCCGATTCCCGGCGCCGTCAAGCGACAAGTTGCCGCCTCCACTAAATCAGCCCTCCCAGCGACGTAACCTCCAGCAGGGACGATCGTACCCCCCGGATTTTTGATTAAAGAACCAGCCATCAGATCCGCACCCACAGCAGTAGGTTCGCAATCATCAACAAACTCCCCGTAACAATTATCAACAAAGCAAATTGTGCTAGGATTCTGATGTTTGACTATGGCGACGATTTTTTCAATCTCAGAAATAGACAAACTCGACCGCCAAGAATAGCCGCAAGAGCGCTGGATAAAAACCAGGCGAGTCTTTGCTGAAATAGTAGAGCTCAATGCCTGCCAATCCAAACTTCCTTCGCGAGTTAGAGGCAACTCACGGTAACTAATGCCAAACTCAACAAGTGAACCTTGACCTTGCCCCCGCAAGCCGATCACTTCTTCTAAAGTATCGTAGGGAGAACCAGCCACTGCCAACATTTCGTCACCAGGACGCAGGATGCCAAAAAGAGCACAGGCGATCGCGTGAGTACCCGAAACAAACTGTACCCGGACAGCCGCGGCCTGGGCCCCTACCACTTCGGCAAATAACCCGTCCAAAGTCTCCCGACCCAAATCATCGTGGCCGTAACCCGTAACCCCTGCAAAATGGTGGACTCCAACCCGGTGGCTGCGAAAAGCTTTTAAGACTCGTTGAAGATTTTGCTTGACTGTAGTGTCAATACCAGAAAAAATCTGAAAGAGTGCCTGTTCTGCTTCCTGTAGCCGTGAAACGCTATTCATCTATACCTCGCTCACCCTTTGCGTGCGCGCTGTCCATTATGGCGTAGATGCGGCCCCTAGTTTGTAAACATAATATATTCATGACGATTGCAACTTCCAAAAAAACTTCTCCTGATTGGCCTGTCGTAGGCTTTATGGCCTTTCTGCACATCGGTGCTTTATTTGCTTTGCTGCCGGGTAATTTTAGCTGGTCTGCTGTCGGGCTAGCAGTATTCCTGCATTGGGTAACAGGTGGTTTAGGAATTACTCTCGGATTTCACCGCCTCGTCACCCACCGTAGTTTTCAAACACCGAAATGGCTAGAGTATTTTCTAGTTATTTGCGGTACCCTTTCCTGTGAAGGTGGTCCGATCGACTGGGTAGGAATGCACCGGTTACACCACATACATTCCGACACCGAAACAGATCCCCACGATTCCAATCAAGGCTTCTGGTGGAGCCACATGGGCTGGATGCTCTCGGATCTCCCGATCAGAGTGGAAATCCCCCGCTTTACTAAAGACATCGGCGACGACCCAGTATACAAGTTTCTCCAAGCATATTTTATCCCCATCCAAGTTGTCTTCGGTGTGTTGCTTTATTTATTAGGCGGCTGGTCTTTCGTGGTTTGGGGTGTGTTTCTGCGGATCGTGGTGGTGTTCCACTGCACTTGGCTGGTTAACAGCGCTACCCACAAATTCGGCTACCGCACCTACGAGTCGGGCGATCGATCGACCAACTGCTGGTGGGTGGCTCTGCTTACCTACGGCGAAGGCTGGCACAACAACCACCACGCCTTTCAATACTCGGCTCGCCACGGTCTCCAATGGTGGGAAATCGACTTCACCTGGATGACAATTCAATTGCTGCAATCGCTGGGTTTGGCAACCAAAGTGAAATTAGCCGAAAAATAGCCATCGGCAATTAGTCATTGGTTGTAGGTCATCAGTTCTGGACTAATGGCTGGTGACCAATGCCTCATCCTGTTTTTGCGATGGTAGAGGTTGGGTTGAACAGAGATCGACTCCCCTGGTGCGATCGACCCAACCAAAACCAGAATCAGTTATAATATAATCGGGAACAAAAAATTTTGTTTGGCAGCCAAATTTTTTATTTTCAAAATACAACCGTAAATCTTTTTCAATCCTAATCCCAAATCTATCATTGATTCTTTATTAGTTTGGGCAAGAGTGCAGCAAAAAAGTTCACTGCTCAATCCCAACTATTATGCGTGAATCTAGCTCGGCATCTCATCAGAAATCAAAAAGAGAATGACAATTGCAACGCAAGAAAAACTCCAATACAATTGGAAGCACGTTATTAGTTTAGCAGGACTTCATATCGGTGCTTTGTTCGCACTGCTACCCAGTAACTTCAATTGGACAGCAGTTGGTGTAACAGTATTCATGCACTGGATAACTGGCGGTTTGGGAATAACTCTCGGATGGCATCGTATGCTCACCCACCGCAGTTTTCAGACACCAAAATTCGTAGAATATTTTCTAGCATTTTGCGGAGCCCTTGCCTGTCAAGGAGGAATAATTGATTGGGTTGGGCTGCACCGATTGCACCACACCAACTCTGACCAAAATGCGCTCGACCCTCACAATGCCCAAAAGGGTTTTTGGTGGAGTCACATCGGCTGGATGCTATATAAAGGTCCAGCTCACGCTGAAATTGCCCGCTGCACAAAAGACATTTCGAGCGATCCATTTTACCAATTTTTGCAAAACTACTTTCTCCCGATGCAAATCGTCTTTGGCGTCTTGCTTTACTTAGCAGCAGGCTGGCCGTTTGTAGTGTGGGTAATTTTTGTACGCTTAGTTTTGGTGTATCACTGCACCTGGTTTGTTAACAGCGCCACTCACAAATTTGGCTACCGCACCTACGAAACAAACGATAGTTCTACTAACTGTTGGTGGGTGGCTGTCCTGACTTACGGCGAAGGCTGGCACAACAACCACCATGCTTATCAATACTCTGCGCGTCACGGGATGGAAAAGTGGGAAATTGACTTCACTTGGATGACAATTCAAGTTTTGGAAGCACTAGGTTTGGCTACTAAGGTGAAATTACCAGCAGCAAAATAGCAGCAATTCAGTCCTTGACGCAGAACCTCTATAGGGTTTGTACTTCGCACCTTACCGCTTCAAAAACCCGGTTTCTTTAAGAAACCGGGTTTTTTGATGACTAATAACCAATCACCAATGACTAATGACTAATGACTAATGACTAATGAACCCGTTTTTGCTCGCCCCGACCGCGCAAATATTCCGCTAAAAATGCCAATCCTCCCGAACCTACTATCAACAGCACGCTGAGAGCATTAATATCAGGTTTTACCCCAGTCCGAATCCGGCTAAAAATTTCCATCGGCAGAGTTGTAGTCCCGCTACCTGCGGTAAAACTCGCAATCAAAAAATCGTCCATGCTGAGGACAAAAGACAGCAGACAACCCGAAACAATTCCGGGTATTAATTGAGGGAGCAAAACCTGAATAAAAGCTTCAACAGGCGTTGCACCTAAATCCAAGGCAGCCTCTTCTAAATACGGGTTTAAATCTGCCAATCTAGTAGAAACAGCTAGAGCGATGTAAGCCAGACAAAACACAACGTGAGCGGCGACAATTGTCCACAAACTCAGAGGAATAGCCAGCGCCGCTAAAAATACCAGAGTAGCAACTGCGGTCGCAATATCTGGAATAATAATCGGCAAGTAGGAAACTCCCTGATATAAATTCTTGCCAGGAAAGCGGTAGCGGGCTAAACCAACTGCCATCAAAGTGCCTAGTACAGCCGAGATTGCAACTGCACAAACAGCCACTGTTAAACTGTTTCTCAGGGCAACTAAAATCCGCGTATCGCTAAATAATTTAACGTACCAATCTAAAGTAAATCCTTCCCAACCTGCGCTAAAACGCGATTTGTTAAAGCTGTAAAAGGTGAGTACCAGGATGGGCAGGTACATATAAAAAAACATCACAACGGCAAATATCACCTGCCAAGAAATCTTAAATTTAGGTTTTAAGTACATATCGGGTTGTATTTCCTCCTGTGGATTTTCGGGGGTATTTTCCATTTCTCGGTAATCGGTAATCGGTAATTGGTAATTTGTAAGAGATTAGGATTGTTTTCTTCCTTCTTCCTTCTTCCTTCTTCCTTCTTCCTTCTTCCTTCTTCCTTCTTCCTTCAACATCCTAAATTGTATTACGATCGCCATATTTGAGCAAAAGGGCAATTCCGATACTCACTGCAAAGATTAATACCATACTCAGAGCCGAACCCAGACCCCAATTTTGAGTCGCCCCCAAAAACTGATTGTAAATTAAACGAGCCGCCGTCATGCTCGAAGCTCCACCGAGCAACTCTGGATCGACAAAATCGCCCAAACTGCTAATAAATACTAGCAAAGAACCCGCAGCAATTCCCGGCATCGTCTGAGGTACTGTCACTTTCCAGAAAGTTTCCACTGGATTCGCGCCCAAATCCTGAGATGCTTCTAGCAACCTGCGGTCTAACTTTTCCAAAGAAGCGTAGAGAATTGTCACAATATAAGGTAAATAGCTGTAAGCCATGCCGATTAAAACTGCGGAACTTTGATTAAGCAATTCTAGAGGAGGAATGCCTACAAGTGCCAGCAGCGAGTTGAGAACGCCCGTAGGACGCAGAATTGTAATCCAAGCATACGATCGCAACAGCGAAGAAGTCCACAGCGGCAACACAAAGCCTAACAAAGTTAAATTCCGCCACTTTTTCGACACATTGAGGGCGATCCAGTAAGCCACAGGAAATCCCAGCAGCAAACACAGAATAGTAGTCCCCGTTGCGAAAAAGAGCGATCGACCAATCACCTGCAAATTCAGCGGCTCAAACACTCGCAGGTAATTGCCGATTCCCGAAGGATTCACCAAATCTCCAGGTTTAATATTCGGCACCAAACTAAGCTGAAAAATCACCAAAGTTGGTATGACTAATAATAAAAGCAGCAACAAGCCAGAAGGGCCTAGCAATGCCAGTGGCCCAGCCCACGCCGACCACGGGGAAACAGTTTCAGCCTTCAAAGAAGAATTGGGAGGAATAGGAGGGGGAGTTCTAGTTGAAACAGCCATAAATAAATAGTGTTGAGTTTTGAGTTTTGATTTGTAGGGGCGGGTTTCACCAACAACAATCTATGCGTAAAATAAACAATCTTCTAAACCCGCCCCCACCCCACGGTAAATCGAAATGTAATGTAGGGGCGGGTTTCACCAACAATCTATGCCTAAAATAAACAATCTCATAAACCCGCCCCCACCCCACGGTAAATCGAAATCCACATGAAATTTATGGCAAAAATAAGATTAGCCGCTGGTTAATTTAGTCCAATAGCGATCGTACACGTCTATAAATTTTCCTACCGGAGCAACACCTTCGCAATTTTTCAAAGTTGCCTCCGAAGGGAAAAGAATTTCATTTTCGCGGACTTCCGGCGTCAGCAAACTAAAAGCATCTTCCGAAGGAGTTGAGAAACTGAGCCGTTCTACTAAAGAAGCAGCGACATCCGCTTGCAGCATAAAGTTAATCCACTTATAAGCTGCTTCGGGATTGGGAGCACCTTTAGGAATTACTAAAGTGTCAGTCCACAGAGAAGAACCGCTTTTTGGCACAACATAGCGCAATTTGTCATTATCTGGGATTACCTCATTAGCATCAGAAGAATAACACATAGCTACCTTCAAATCCCCCGTCAGCATTTGCGGCCGCCAAGCATCAGTGGTAAAAGATGCGATCGCCGGTTTGAGTTCCACCAACTTTTCGTAAGCTTGTTTCACTTGCTCTTGGTTCGTAGAATTGAGAGAATAGCCCAACATCCGCAACGCAGCGCCCATCACTTCTCGAACATCATTTGCCAGCGTCATTCGCCTTGCTAACTCCTGTTTGTGCTGCCACAAATACTCCCAATCTTCAGGAGCTTCTTTGAGCTGTTCGCTGTTGTAAATTAAGCCTGTGGTTCCCCAACTCAAAGGGACGCTGTAGCGGTTTCCTGGGTCATAAACAGGGTTTTGGAACTGTTTTTTTAGTCGATCGAGTCCGCCCAAAATCGAGTGGTCTAATTGGCTCAACAGCCCCAGTTCCGTCATCTGAATCACCATGTAGTCAGACGGGTAAATGATGCTGTAGGCGCGGCCACCGCCAGCTTGAACCCTAGCCAGCATCGCCTCATTGGAGTCAAATACGTCTGCAACCACGCGAATGCCTGTTTTTTCGGCAAAGCGATCGAGCAAAGCGTTATCGGTATAGCCTGCCCAAGTATAGATGAAAAGTTGGTCGGCATCACCTTTGACGGGAGGAGCAGATTGTACGTCTGCAAGTCGCCAGCCGCAACTCGAAACAGCTAACCCGGAAATTGTCGCCGCCGAATTTTTTAGGAACTGACGGCGTGTAGAATTAGCCGGGAAAATCCTGGAAATTGGTAAGTTAGTCGGAGGCACAGTTCGATTTTAGATTTTAGATTTTAGATTTTAGATTTGGAGATTGAAGATTGAAGATTAGGGAATTGGTAATTGGGAATTGGGAATTGTCCTATGTTATTTGTTAGGAGAACCCACCACCAACAAATAACCAATGACTAATGACTAATGACTAATGACTAATACCAACTACCAACTGCCAACTGATTAATTCCGATCGGTCAAAGCCAGACAATCAGTAGTTCCCCAGTAAGCGTAAATCGGCGTGTGCGGATCTGGGAAAGAGCCGCCGGTATTTGGCTGGCGCACAGTAATTTTATCGCCCGACGACAACTCAACCACGTAATGAACGTGCGTGCCCATGTACATAGTATTTTTGAGCCGCCCTTCAAAACAGTTGACCGACACTTCCGGCTGGTAGAGATTCAAATATACTTTTTCCGGCCGGACGCTGACCACAACAGAGTCGCCTGTGACACCACTCCACATATCCGACTGCTGAACGATAATTTTCAGATTGGCTGATGTGCGAACTGTGATAGTCGATCGGTCTATCGATTCTACCGTACCCGCAAACAAATTCGTATCGCCAATAAAATCCGCCACAAAAGCCGTCTGGGGACACTCATAAATTTCTTCAGGAGAGCCAATTTGCTCAATCCTGCCCTCGTGCATCACCGCAATCCGGTCAGACAGACTCATCGCCTCTTCTTGGTCGTGAGTCACCATCACAAAAGTCAAACCCAATTCTTGATGTAAATTCGACAGTTCCAACTGCATCTGCTTCCGCAACTTCAAATCCAGAGCACCCAGGGGCTCATCTAGCAGCAAAACCGCCGGTCGATTTACCAGAGCTCTCGCCAAAGCCACCCGCTGCTGCTGGCCGCCCGACATTTGACCGGGAAACCTGTTGGCGAAAGATTCCATTTTCACCAATTGCAAAACTTCCCGTACCCGTTCTTCAATTTCTGCTTTCCCCAGCTTTTTGATCCGCAATCCAAAAGCGATATTGTCCCAGACATTCATGTGTCCGAACAAAGCATAGCTTTGAAACACAGTATTTACCGGACGGCGGTAAGCTGGAGTGTTGGTCATCGACTGGCCGCGAATCATCAATTCGCCCGCCGAGGGAGTCTCGAACCCAGCGATTAAGCGCAGCGTCGTAGTCTTGCCGCAGCCGCTAGGCCCGAGGATGCTAAAAAATTCTCCTTGGCGGATGTTGAGGTCAACTCCACGGACTGCGGTTTCGCCGTTAAATACCTTAAAGACCTTGCGGAGTTCAACGTCAAGCGCTGTATCCGTTGCTGTCGTACCTTGGTTGAGTGCTGTCTGAAACATATTCGCCCTTTCCTGGGGGTAATGCACGCTACTTAAATACAGTTTAAGTTTAGACTTTTCTGTATTTTAGGTGAGGAATGTTGGATGTAACAGGTTTTGGGATTTGTTCTTTAAATTCTATCCCAGAGCGCACCATTGTCAGCAACAGGCGTCAGCAACAGGCTTTTCGGCCTGTTCCACAAAAAAATTTACTCTTTGTGGAACAGGCCGAAAAGCCTGTTCATAAAAGCCTTATTGAGAAGGGTGCAACATCTCAGAGCGATGGGTCATCTATCTATTTATTCTCAGGACTTGGCGTGGGAGAGGGTTTTTGCGGTTTCTCTGTTTTGGGTGCTTCTGCTTTTTTCCACTCTGACAAAGGTCGCTGGACGGCATTTTTAAAGTCAAAAGGCACTAGCAGCACGGGCAAATTTTGGGCGGAATTTTGAGGGGGCGCTTCCGGCGGATTGGCTTGAGCGTACAAGAAGCGGCCGCTAAAGTCTGTTTTGCCTAAAACTAGGCGGTGAGTTTCCTGGTTGTCCAGTTTTACTGTGACTGTAGCTTGGGGTTGGTCGAGACCGAATTCGGGCAGTTGAGCTGCAGTAATATTAATCGTGCGATCGCTCTTTCCTGTTGCCAGCCTGTCTAGCAAAAAATCCACCGATGCCTGACTTGCGTGTGCTTGCACGGGCAATTTCATTTCCCAACTAGACTTGCCTCCTTTTGTAGCATAAACTCGCTCAAAAGTCAATATTTTTTCGGGAGTTTTGACTGTAAAGAATTGTACGCGATCGGACTTAAAAGCAAAAATTTTCTGTTTTTCTTCCTTAGCGGCTTCCTGTTTCGGAGACACTTGCATCTCGAACAAAGCAACCAACCCAGTCATGCTAAGCGCGACGGCTATCAATACTAATGTATTTTTCTGCAATTTCATAATAACTGAGAATTGGGCATTGGGAATTGGGCATTGGGAATTGGGCATTGGGAATTGGGCATTGGGAATTGGGCATTGGGAATTGGGGAGTTTGTTATTAATAACAACTGACAACTGACAACTGACAACAGTCAACTGACAACTGCAAACTGTCAACTGACAACTGACAACTGTCAACTGTCAACTGTCAACTGTCAACTGACAACTGTCAACTGTCAACTAACTTATCTTCTCTTCCACCAAATAGCGCCACCAATTCCCAGTCCGAGTAAAGGCCACATTAGCCAAGCTAAAACCAGCAATCCTACTTGGATGGCCGTCATGTTAATGCGGCGGTTGGTAGCTTTTTTCGGACTGATAGAAAAGCTTTGCTGGTCTGGTTTACTCAACCAACTGACTGAATTGAGAAACACGTCGCTATTGAGTTGTTGGTCAAACCAACCGTTAGTCACAAATTGAGATGTGCCAATTACTACCATTCGCGATGTTTTTCTAGGAGTTGAAGGCGCAGAAGGAGTTGCCGTTGGGCTGGGAGATGCTGTGGGAGAGGTTGTGGGTGTTGGCGAACTTTCTGGAGATGCTGTGGGAGATGCTGTGGGAGATGCTGTGGGTGTTGGCGAAGTCGTGGGTAATGCTGGCGGCGTAGCTTCTTGCGAGACAATCACCGAATAGCTGATTGGGGAAGCTGTTGGTGAAGTTGTCGGCGACGGTGATGTTGTCGGTGATGGTGAATCTGTCGGTGATGGCGAAGTTGTCGGTGATGGTGAAGTTGTCGGTGATGGGGAAGTTGTCGGCGATGGCGAAGTTGTCGGTGATGGTGAAGTTGTCGGTGAGGGTGAAGTTGTTGGCGATGGTGAATCTGTCGGTGAGGGTGAAGTTGTTGGCGATGGTGAATCTGTCGGTGAGGGTGAAGTTGTTGGCGATGGTGAATCTATCGGCGATGGTGAATCTATCGGTGATGGCGATGTTGTCGGCGATGGGGAAGTTGTCGGCGATGCTTGGGGTGAAGGCGAGGGCGAAGTTGGTGTTGGTGAAGGGGAGGGCTTTAAGGGAGTGCTGTCAGTGGACGATCGAACTAAAGCTACACCTAATAATAGCGGTCCTTGTCGATCGGTCTTTTGATCAAACTCCAATTTCTTAGTCGTCAAATCGCTTTCGGCCCAACTTTCCTGACTCGTCCAAATCAGCGGTTTTTCCTCTATCCCTTCTACTGGCGAGGTTTCCAAAGCACGCGCAAACGGATAAAATGAAATACCGTTGCCAAAACTTTGAGTAATCGGATGTTCGCCGTAGCGCCTGACTGTAGGAACCGTGGGGCCCAGGCCAAATCTTTGACCAGTGCCCGAAGCATCGATGGCCAAACGGCTGTCTAGTTTGACGCCCCATTCTTGCAGCAATTTGTCCAATCCCGTATCAATTGCCGGGTCTACCATTAACAATAAACTGCCGCCGCGATCGAGATAAGCTTTTAGTGCTTTAATTTCTGTATCGGAAAACGGTTTGTCCGGCCCGGGAACGATTAAAGCATCTGCATCTTCTGGCACTTCTTTGCGTTCGGTCAAATTCAGCGTTTGGGCGTTGTAGTATTTATCTTTCAAAGCTTTTTCAGCTTGCTGAATTCCGCCTTGACCTTCCTGTAGCGGGCGGGCTCCTTTGCCTTGCAAAAAGTAAACTGTAGCAACGCGAGTGCTCAGGATTTCTTCTAAGCCATTGGTAAGTTTTATCTCTGAAAGACCTTGATTTGGGTCGCTACCAAAAGCAGTGCCACCTTTTTGCAGAACTTGTTTTTTGTCCCCGGATTGCAGGTAAACTTCTCCGATGCTGGTAATGCTAAATTCCCGCGCTTTTCCCGGTTGCGTCTGCGGGTCAACAAACTCGAATTGGAACTTTTCGCCTCCCTCGCGTTTGTAGCTTTGCAGCAATTCTTTAATTTGGGGGTTTTGGATGGGGTCAAATACCCAAACTTTGACTGTTTGTTGCAGGTTTCGCAGTATTTGTTGAGTCTGCGGGGCAAGGGTAAATTGTTGGCTTTCGGTTAAGTCGATGCGGACGGGATAGCGAACGGCTATGAAGTTAATTACTCCGAGAATCACAAAGACGGCCAGGGTAGCAATCAGGGCGTTGGTGCTGGCTTGAGTGGAACGCTGCCCCCAAAAGCTTTGTTCGTAACTCAAATATAGCAGCCAAAGTGCGATCGTCACTGCTCCGGCAATAACTAAACCGACTGTCAATGGTTCCCATACTCCGGATACAAGTGCTGCTGTTACCCCCGCTGCGATGAGGAGGGGGCCCAGCAAAAAAACGTATTTCCAATTTGTTTTGCTAATTTTCATAACGTAAATATTGAGGGAAAAATTTCCGGGTCGAGGATGTTATTCTATATCGCATTAGCCTGCAACCATGCTGTTAAATCTGACGGCTTGTTGAAATCGATCACGGCATCTCCTAGTTCTTCTAATTGCTCTACGCCTAATTGACGGATGCTGTTTTCAGTTTCCGGTTGTATTGTGCCTAAGCGCTTCACTAGCTGACGCAATATTAACGAGAGTTGAGCGGTTTTTGTAACCTGTTCTCTTGCTACATCTATGGCAATCTGCTGGTCTTGAATCCACAGTTCTTGCTTCTGCAATTCATTTAATTCTTCCTGATTGAAATTTTCCTCGCTGGCAATTTTAAAAGCTTTCTGAATTTCGGGAACTGCACTGAGTGTTTCTGGTACTGTCTCCAGAGTGCTGGCTTTTTCGAGAAAGTAAATCCATTGCTCTGCTGTTGTTGCTAATTCTGCTAATTCCTTGGTAAATTTTGGCAGTTCGATAAATACTAATTCTATTGCAGTATCTGGACACTCAAACTGTTGCTCTTTTTCTTGAAAAACAAACCGTGACAAAAATTCTGGCTGATTTTCAAACATTTCAAAGTCGGCAATTTTCAAGGAAATTACTGTTTTTAGTCTTTCGTAGCGTTCTTTTCCTGTTAATTGCTGGCTGTAGCTTTTGGCAGCGTTGTACAAAACTCTGTTCCCAAAGGAAGGCACGTTGATCAGTTGAATTTCAACTAGGGCGATTCTGCCGCCGTTAATTGTGGCTTTGACATCTAGGTGGGTGTCTTGGGTTGGGAGAGTTTGAGGTTCTGGTTGGGAGTCGATTATTTCTAAGTCTTCGATAATCGGCTGTGCTTCATAAAGGATGGCGTTTAAAAAATTAATCAGGATGTCTTTGCTGTCGCTGGAACCGAATATTTTTTTGAACGCAAAGTCGATTTTGGGATTGATAAATCTCATTATTTCAAGAAATTAGTGGAATAACTAACATTAATTGGGGATGGGGAATGGGGAATGGGGCATTGGGCAAACAGGGCATTGGGCATTGGTGGTGTGTCCTTTAATGTGCAATTCTCCAAATCTCCTACTTTCCCCATCTTTCCTCTTTATTCCCCGAAGCCTTCCCTGATGTTTTTAAGAACGCTGATATCGCAAGGCATCGATAGATTGGGCGGTCAGAAATACTCCTAAAATGATGTAACTGGCAAACATAATTAAACTGCTGGTATCGAAAACTCCCTTGACAAGATTGGTATAATTTGTTAGGAGCGACAAATGTCCTAATGCTGTTCCGAAGGCGCCACCGATAGCGACGGCGGCTGCATCGATCACCCAGAGAAATAATACTAGAGCGAAGGTGAGGATGGCTGATAAAATTGTGCTGTCGGTGAGGGAGGAAATAAACATTCCGAGGGATAATACTCCTGCTGCTAGTAAGATTAAGCCGGCGTGTCCTAGCAGAAGAACTCCGGGGAGTACGGGTGGGGTTGAGGAACTGAGGACGATCGCCTCGCAGAACAGCAGGGGCAGCAACATTGTGGTATAAAATGTTAAAACTCCCAGGAGTTTGCCGGTAGCAACTGCCCAGTTTGTTAAGGGCGATGTGGCTAATAGTTCTAAGGTGCCCCGTTTGCGTTCTTCTGCGTAAAGTCCCATTGAGAGTGCAGGTAGTACGAACAAGGAAAGGGAACCCATTATTCGCAGAAAGAGTTGCAGGAATTCGTAAGCAACGTCGATGGGAGGTTCGGTAATTCCCATTTGGTCTCGCTGGCCGATTTGGGGAATTAACCCGTCGGGGGCTAGGAGGATGGCTATTAAAAAGTAGCCGGTGATTAGCCAAAAGACTGCTGCGATGGCATAGGCTAATGGCGATGCAAAATAGCTTTGTAGTTCTTTGCGGTAAATTGCGACAATATTACTAATCATTACTAACATTTAGGAATTGGGAATGGGTAATTGGGCATTGGTAAGTGGTTCATTCTGAGTCCCCTGCAGGTGGTGTTTGGCTGTCGTCGCTATCCTGTTTTTTTCTTTCTATTTGTCGCTTTTTGGTCATAGGCGACTGTTCGGGCCGAGAATCGCTACTCGGTTGTGGCTTTTTTTTAATTGGCCGATTTTTTACAACAGGTTGGGATTCTGGTTGAGAACGTTCGATCGACTTTGGCGCATCTAAAATCGGTTCGGGTTCTGGCTGAGAAAGTTCGATCGACTCTACTGTTTCTACAATAAGTAGATTTTCGACAATCGGTTCTGGTTGAGAAGGTTGGCTCGACTCTACTGTTTCTACAATAAGTAGATTTTCGACAATCGGTTCTGGTGGAGAATACTCGATCGACTTTGGCGCATCTAAAATCGGTTCGGGTTCGGGTTGAGAAGGTTGGCTCGACTCTACTGTTTCTACAATAAGTAGATTTTCGACAATCGGTTCTGGTGGAGAATGCTCGATCGACTTTGGCGCATCTAAAATCGGTTCGGGTGCTGGCTGAGAAAGTTCGATCGACTCTACTGTTTCTACAATAAGTAGATTTTCGACAATCGGTTCTGGTGGAGAATGCTCGATCGACTCTACTGTTTCTATAATGAGCTGATTTTCGACAATCGGTTCTGGTTGAGGATGTTCTAGCGACTCTATTGTTTCGACAATCAGCAGATTTTCGACAATCGGTTCTGGTTGAGAATGCTCGATCGACTGTATTGTTTCTAGAATGAGTAGATTTTCGACAACCGGTTCTGGTTGAGGATGTTCGATCGACTCTTGCCTTTCTACAGTTTCCAGAAAATCTGCCACTGGTTGCATTTCAGATTCTAAATCGCTTATTTCCTCCGGTGTTTCTGTAATTGGTTCGGATTCGGGTTGAGAATAGTCGATCGACTCTTGCCTTTGGACAATCGGTTCTGGTTCATTATGCTCGATCGACTCTACTGTTTGTGAAACTTCTAGATTTTCGACAATCGCTTCTGGTTGATGATGTTCGATCGACTCTGGTGTTTCGACAACTGGTTCTGGTTCTGGTTGAGAATGCTCGATCGACTCTGGTGTTTCTGGAATGAGCAGATTTTCGACTATCGGTTCTGGTTGAGGATGCTCGATCGACTCTACTGTTTCGACAACTGGTTCGGATTCTGGTTGATGATGCTCGATCGACTCTAAGGTTTCTGAAACTTCTAGATTTTCGACAATCGGTTCTGGTTCATGATGCTCGCTCGACTCTTGCCTTTCGACAACTGGTTCTGATTCTGGTTGAGAATAGTCGAGCGACTCTACGGTTTCTGAAACTTCTACATTTTCGACAATCGGTTCTGGTGGAGAAGGTTCTATCGGGAGTCTCTCACTTTTATAAAAAACATTTTTTACAAAAGTGAGCATCCTGCTTGCTTGTTTAGATATCTGTAGCGAGTAAGATCCTCGGGTTCCTGTGACACCCAAACTGAGATGCTTCGCTTCACTCAAATCTACGGTTTCTGCAACTGGTTCTGATTCTGGTTGAGGATGTTCAATCAACTCTGCGGTTTCTGCAACTGGTTCTAATTCGGGTTGAGGATGTTCACTCAAATCTACGGTTTCTGCAACTGGTTCTAATTCGGGTTGAGGATGTTCACTCAAATCTACGGTTTCTGCAACTGATTCTAATTCTGGTGGAGAAAGTTCTATCGGCTCTACGGTTTCTGCAACCGGTTCCGATGCTGAATGAGAATCATCAAGCAACTCTTCAGTTTCTGCAACTGGTTCCGATGCTGAATGAGAATCATAGAGAGACTCTGGTTTATTTGAAACGGGCAGATTGTCCGGGATGATCGTCGGTTGTGATTCCGATTGATGAGAATCGGCGATCGAGTCTTGAATTTCTGCCGCTTCTTGCAGATTTCGATCGACCTCCGGTTCGCTGTGAACCAGATTTTCTTCGGGTTTCTTTTCAGCCGCTGTCAGCCTTAAAAAGACATCTTCGAGAGTAGCGCGAGACCGGCGCATTTCGCACAGTCCAAATCCAGAGGCGACGATAGCTGTAGCAATTTCTCGTCCGGGTTCTCTTTCCGGTTCGCACAAGGCCCGCAGGCGGTAGCGATTCACTAAAAATTGCTGGCTTGGAATCAATTCGATCGATCGAACTCCCGGCAATGTTTCCAAAGAAGGCAACAGCAGACTGTTTACCAAATCCCCCTCGCCTTCAACTTCGAGTTCGTAACCCTCTCCGACAGCCAACTCTCCCATCAAATTTTCGGGAGTACCCGCAGCGACGATTTTACCGCGATTGATGATGGTGACGCGGTTGCAAGTCATGCTGACTTCCGGCAGAATGTGCGTGGAAAGGATGATTGTGTGCTGGCCGCCAAGACTTTTGATTAAATTGCGGACTTCGATGATTTGTCGGGGGTCGAGGCCGACGGTTGGTTCGTCTAAGATAATGACCGGTGGATCGTGGACGATCGCCTGTGCGATACCGACGCGCTGCCGAAATCCTTTAGAAAGCTTGCGGATTAAAACTTTGCGTTTATCAACCAGGCCGCAGCGTTCGATCGCGGAGGTAACTCGTCGCGCGCGATCGCCCGCAGGTACTTGCTTAATCCTGGCGACAAAAAACAGAAACCCTTCCACACTCATTTCTGGATACAGTGGCGGGTTTTCCGGCAGATAACCGATGCGCTGTCTGACTCCCATCGAGTTTTCGTGAACATCGAGGCCGGCGATACGGGCCGTACCGCTGGATGCCGGCAAATATCCCGACAAAATCCGCATGGTTGTGGTTTTACCAGCGCCGTTTGGCCCCAAAAAACCGAGAATTTCTCCTGATTCGACCGAGAAGGACACGTCCGCGATCGCTGCGGTCGAACCGTAAGTTTTGCTTAAGTGTTCTACTTCAATCATTTGTCAGAAGTGACGCGATTTTAGGTTTGAGATTTTAGATTTACTTTGCCAACCACAGGCGGGACGCCTGTTCCACGAAGTGGAGAGTCCCGCCCGATCGGCGGGTCGATCGAATTTATGGCTCAAATGCTAATTTGATTTTGTTTCCCAGTGTAGTCTGGCAAGAACCAAATCTATCATAAGTGTCGATCGGACTTTGAAGCAAAATGCTAGGTAGTAGGGTGCCAAGCCCGGAAATGAGTAGCCGATGTACATCGAATCGCTACCAACCGACGCACCCTACCAGTAGAGTCCGTGCCTACCCGAACCCTCAACTAGCTGCCTTCGATGTTGTTAGGCGCTGTTTCTAGGTTGATATCGGCATTAAAAACAATCACAAATTGAGCCTTGGGGATTAACTGCCGGACGATCCGCAGATAGCCGTCAGCATCGGAATGCCTGAAAAAGTGGGCCACAGTGATTCGCTGCATATTGGGAAGCAGGCGAACAACCAACCACCTGTTAAGGCGCTGTTTGTAGGGCATAATTAAGTTTGTCTCCATTCAGTGTTGGAGCAAAAGCCAGTTCAATGCTTGTCTAGGGCGCGGACTGGCTTTTGACCTTTGTTAGACTTTGTGTCTATATCTAGGTTATGACACGAACTACATATAGTCAACTGAATAAATAGAATAAACTGAACTAAGTACGGGATAGATAATGACGCTGGGGCAAAAGCTAAGAGAAAGACGTGAAAGTCTAGGTTTGACTAGAATACAAGTGGCAAGAGCGTGTAATGTGGTGGAATCCACAGTTATCAACTGGGAAACCGACAGACACGTCCCCAAGCTATACCCAGCACAGATGAAAGCCCTGTGCGACTTATTGAAATTCTCGATCGAAGATTTAGTCGTGTAGCTTCGGGAGTTAAAATAAAGTAGGTTGGACAATCGCGCTTTTTTGCAGAGAGGGCGATCGCTTTCTATTTAGATTACTGCTGAAATTGAGCCAGCAACCAAGCCCCTACCTGTGCTTGATCTTCAGTGCGACTCCGCCGCAAAGCCTCTTCCAACACAGCAATAGTTAATCCCGGCAAAACTTCCGATCGCACAAGCCGCCGACTGCCATTATCAGCAATAATAGCAAAGGCAATAATTTGAGATTTCTGCACGTCTACTACCCAATATTCAGCGACTTTTAACTCTTCGTAAAGCAACCGTTTTTCACCAATATCATCAGCCAAAGTTGAGTCCGCAACCTCTATCACTAAATCTGGCGGTGGGGTAACATCAAGACTTGCGATCGAACTTCCCCTCGGTGCTAATTGCGCTCTTTCTCCAATATAATATGATACATCCGGTTGACACTCTCGCACTCCAGTTTTCCGGTAGCTACAGTTATCCAATCCGTTAAGAGAAATACCTTTGATAGTACAAAATAGATTAATTGCGAAAAGTGCGATCGCATTATCTCGTGAATGATCAGGCCCTACTGACATAGTTTCAATCCTCATTTGTCCGTTGCGGTAATAGCATTTTGCTTTACTGTAAGCTGGGTCATCTGCCATCGCGATGAACTCTTCCCAGGTTGCTACCACCCAGATATCAGTTGGCAATTTAGTCTTTAGTCCACTCATTTTTTTATCCCAAATATCTCGATCGTATAACACCACTCAATCAAACGCAAACCCTGTTCTCTCTACTCTTCCTCTGCGCCCTCTGCGCCCTCTGCGGTTAAATAAAAAAAATCTCAACTCCTTTTCCAAATCTTAATTTCCCCCAACCAACCCGCACTAACAATAGTCTTCCCATCGCTGCTAATAGCCACAGCACTAACATAGCCAGAATGCCCGCTCAAATTACCTCTCAAATCCCCCGATCGCACATCCCAAAGTCTCACACTCTTATCCCAACTCCCAGTAACCAGCGTAGTGCCATCCCGACTGAATGCCACCGACCAAACCCCGTCAGTATGCCCGCTTAAACGCCGAATTAACTGCCCGTTTCCGGCATTCCACAACCCAACAGTGCCATTGCTGTTTCCCGCAGCTAAACTTTTGCCGTCGGGAGTAAAAGCTAGCGACAAAACAGCCAAGTTTTTGCCGCCAATCGTGCGAATTGCTTGACCGCTAGCTAAATTCCACAACCTAATTGAACCATCTTTACTGCCGCTAGCTAAAGTTTTGTTGTCGGGGCTAATTGCAACAGCATTCACCAACCCAGAATGCCCGGTCAAAGTCCGCAGCAGTTCCCCCGTTTTCGGGTTCCAAATCTTAATCGTTTTGTCCCAACTGCCGCTGGCTACAAATTGACCATCAGGGCTAACGGCAACGCTCGAAACTGCATTGGAATGCCCGCTCAAAGTGCGTACAACCGCACCAGTTTCTAAATTCCAAATTTTCACAGTTTTGTCGTCGCTGCCGCTAGCTAACACCTGGGAGTCCGCACTCGCGGCCAGTGCGTTTACGGCTTCCGTGTGACCTTGCAGGGTAGTTTTTAATTGCCCGCTGGGAAAATTCCAAACTGAGATAGTGCCGTTGCTATTTCCTGTGGTAAAATAAGCTGAAGCAAGGGCAAGGGAACTGACAACTTCCGAAGGCCCTTTGAGGGTATTTGTAGCAGCAAAGGCGATCGCACTTGCGGGCGTGCGGGGCGCATTATTCGCCGGAGTTTTAGGGTTTCCGGCAGTAGGAGATTGGGGAACGACTGGCAGGGAAATAGTCGATCGCCATTTCATGAAAGTATTAATTTCTATTCCCGCCGCCACGATTTTATCGGAGTTTTCCTCTAACCTGACAATGCCGTTAATTGCGACAACTCGCCCTGCATCATCGAGCACCGGGCCCCCGCTCATGCCCGCTCTCACTAAGTTGTTGTATACCAAAGTATAGCCGTTCCAGGGAGTTTGGCGGCCGGTAAGCTGACCTTCCGTGGCGATGAAAATCGGCTGTCTCAGGGAACCGCCGGATATCGGCCAGCCCGCCACATAAGCCTTGTTTCCCTTAGTTGCTGCGGAATTGGCTAATTGAGCCAAGGGGTAGCTTTGAGTGCTGCTGAAAGGTACGATCGCCAAATCCGCACCGGGCATTCGCCGCACGAGGCTATAGTATACAGAGTGAGCTTTGCCGTCGGGAGTTACGACCTCGTAATCGCCGGCTTTATCGACAACGTGCCAGTTTGTGAGAATATAGTATGTGCTGCCCTGCTTCTCTAAAATTACTCCTGAACCGCCTTTTGCCCCCTGGATGCGAACAGTAATTTGTTGGGCAACGGTTTTAACTTTGTCGGCGGTTAATGCGAGGGCGATTTGAGGTGATGTCAGTGGGATGAGGGCGATCGAACTCAGGGCGATCGTAGCACTCAAAATAGCCGGAATTGTTCTGCTGTAATTCATTATTGTGTCAATTTAACATACCCACATATCAACTGACGGAAAAGTTATCCGGTTTGTGGCATATTTACAACGCGAAAATGCCTGCGCGATCGAACTTTCGACATTCGCACAAGCCTCACAATATTTGACACAGCCCTCTGGCTAGCAGAAAAATTTAGAATTGGGAACCACAAATAGACTCAACCATAGCAACTGGCTTATCTCTATTTTGATCTCGGCAAATGATACTTTCAGCCCTACGCTGCCGCGAATATTCCCCATTAGCCATCCAGCCGAGGGGTGCGCCTGCGATCGCGCCGACTGCTAAACCAGTGATGAGGCTCCAAACAAGATGCTTTCTGGCGATCGGGTTTTGTTGCATAAAAATTTATCCTAAAGACTCACCCTTAGAAAAAATATCACAAATAAAATTTACTTTCTTCCTCCTATTTACTTATTTCCTAAGTAGTAACCCACCCTAAGTAGGGTGCGAATTACGCACCTTACTGAGTATGTAGGCTGCCCAATTTTATGCTAAATCAAAAAGCAAAATTTCTGCATCTGCTGCCGCTTCAATCACCACCTCATACTCACCGCTAACCGCCGCAGCGTCGCCATTTTTCAAGGTCAAACCGTTCAGCAAAACCGAGCCGCGAGCCACTTGCACCCAAGCATGGCGATTCGGCTGCAAAGCATGAGAAACCCGCGATTCTTTATCCAAAACAGCCGCATACAAATCAACATCTTGATGCACTTTCACAGCACCATCTCTCGCATCTCGCGCCGCCACTAAGCGCAGTTTTCCGTGCCTTTCTGCTAGGGGAAATTCGCGCTGCTCGTAACTCGGCTGCAAGCCTTTTGTATCGGGTAACAGCCAGATTTGCAGCAAATGAACCGGGTCTGTTTGCGAGTTATTGAACTCGCTGTGCTGGATACCCGTACCTGCACTCATCCGCTGCACTTCACCGGGTTTAATCACTGCACCGGTACCCAAACTATCCTTGTGTTCTAATGCTCCTTCTAATACATAAGTAATGATTTCCATGTCGCTGTGGCCGTGAGTGCCGAAACCTCTGCCGGGGCTAACGAAATCCTCATTAATTACCCGCAAAGAGCGAAAATTCATATAATTTGGATCGTAATAGCCGGCAAAAGAAAATGTGTGGTAACTGTCCAGCCAACCGTGATTAGCGTGTCCTCTTGCTTCACTTTTTCTGACGGTAATCATTTTCTGAATCCTCAGTGAAATTTATCGGGTGTTTCTTTGATGTTTTTATTTTAAACCGAGTCAAGCTATTATGGATAGTACGCACTTAAAAGTGCGGTACTTACCAAAAAGATACTATGCAAGTCCAAGAAGTAAAGGTCGATCGAGCAAATTGCCCTGTAGAACGCACTCTAGAGGTGATAGGCGGGCGCTGGAAAGTCTTGATTCTGCGGGAGTTGTTTCCAGGAGTGAAGCGCTTTAACGAGCTGCAACGAGCTGTCAACGGCATTACTCAGAAGATGCTGACGCAGCAACTGCGGGAAATGGAATCAGATGCGATCGTGCACCGGGAAATTTACCTGCAAGTGCCGCCAAAAGTTGAATATTCGCTAACGCCTTTGGGCGAAAGTCTCAAACCGATTATTAATGCCATGCACGAATGGGGAATTCAGCATATTAGCGAAGATGGAAAATGAGCGGTTTCTAGATGGTTTTTTCCGTCTTCCGACAGATTTCAAATTTTCAACCTAGTTCAACAATAATAATATGAACAACATAGAGCGTCTCGCCACCCTCAACCGCATCCGCAAACTCAGCCGCCTGATGGATACCGCCATTGGCATCCCCGGCACTAAATTTCGCATTGGTTTAGATCCCATTATCGGTTTAGTTCCGGGTGCTGGGGATATCGTAGATACCGCGTTTTCCGCCTACCTAATTTATTTAGCAACTCGATTCAACATTCCCCAAAAAACTCTAGGGAAAATGGTTTACAACATCGGTCTAGAAGCCGTTGTGGGATCAGTACCTTTAGTAGGAGATATCTTCGATGCTTTTTATAAATCAAACATGAGGAATCTGGCCCTTTTAGAAGCACATCTCGAAGAGGCTGAACCCGAACTAGCCGCAGTTGCCGAACCTGTTCCTCAATCTATTAAATTGTAGGTACGGGTTTCACAAACAATAATTGTAAATAACCAGCAATCTCTCAAGCCCGCCCCCACCCAACGAGAAATCCCCGTGCCTATTTTTCCCATTTAAAATGTAGGGGCGGGTTTCACCAACAATAATTGTAAATAACAAACAATCTCTCAAACCCGCCCCCACCCAACGAGAAATCCCCGCGCCTATTTTTCGCATTTAATATATAAATCAAGGTTGATGTGGATGATTTGTTAGGTGGGGGCGGGTTTCTTAGATTGTTCATAGCTGGCCGGTATTATTTGTAAAACCCGCCCCTACATTTTAATCATTGATGTCGTTTAACCGCTTCCACGAAAGCAATAACATCCGCTTCCAAAGTATTAAAAGCCGTTACCAGTCTAACAGTACATTCATCCCACCGATAAAACAGAAAGCCCTCAGCTAAAACCGCTGTAATTACCGATTCGGGAAGTTGAATAAAAATCTCGTTGGCTTCAACCCGATGGCAAAAATTCGCTCCCTCAACTCCCGCCAAACCTGCGGCTAATTTGGCGGCCATATTATTTGCATGAGCCGCATTCTTCAGCCACAAATCATCCGTTATATACGCTTCCAACTGCGCCGACAAAAACCGCATTTTCGAGAAAAGATGCCCGCTGCGCTTGCGGTAAAAAGGGAAAGTCTTTGCTAATTCGCGATTTAAAAAAACCACAGCTTCCGCAGCCATCGCGCCGTTTTTTGTCGCTCCAAACGAGAGAATATCTACACCAGCGCGCCAAGTGATATCCGCAGGAGAACAGCCCAAACTCGCGACAGCATTGGCAAAGCGAGCTCCATCCATGTGCAGGTGCAAATTGTGAGCGCGAACTACTTCCGAAATATGGGAAATGTCCGCTGGATTGTAGACTGTGCCGGCTTCCGTTGCTTGAGTGATGCTGACGGCTGCGGGCTGTACGTGATGGACGACACCTGCACCAGCGCGATCGAGTATTTTTCCTAAAGTCTCTGCCTCTATTTTAGCATGATTTCCTGTTACTGTTACTAACTTTGCACCGCCTGTAAAAAACTCCGGCGCGCCGCATTCATCTACATTAATATGAGATGCCGCGTGACAGTAAACAGCGCCGTAAGGAGGAGTAACAACCGCAAGGGCCAGAGCATTAGCAGCAGAACCAGTTGCTACCGGAAAAACAGTCACCGATGTCTCGAACAAATCCGAAAATTTAACTTGCAAACGCTGTGTATATTCATCATCTCCGTAAGACATCACAGCACCGCAATTAGCCGCTGCAATCGCAGCCATAATCTCCGGCGAAACCCCGGTTGCATTGTCGCTACAAAAATTCATTAGAATAATTGGTAAATAGAATCTATAATATAACTCAACACTCAAGAGTCAACACTCAAGCATTAAACCACGAGGCAGAATTATGGCAGAATACCGCCAAATAGAATACCGCATCGGCAAAGACGGCAAAATTACCGAAACCGTCCTCAACGCCACAGGTTCGAGTTGCACCGAAACCACCGCCGGAATTGAAAAAGCCCTCGGAAAAGTAGAATCTCAAGACTTGCTGCCAGAATACTACCAAGGCGAAGAAAATTTGGTCGTTGAACAAACGCAGACTTTAAAACAAGTTTAGAAGAGTTAAAGATGTTTGATATCCTGGGTGCAACAGTTGATGTAACAACAGTGCCTGCCTTCAGCTTCGCGCTAGCTATCGGGGGCATTTTTCTAATTTTAGTGTACGTTTATGCTGCATCTGAGGCGGGAGATGCGATCGAGTTTAAGTACGATACAATTCTGCGGGAACGCATGAATCAGCTAGACATTCTCGATTGGCAAGATTTAGGCGAAAAAGCAGGCTTAAGTCGCTTTGGGGTGCGCTTAGTGCGGCAGGGAGACGTGGGAAAACTCACCCTAGACCAACTGAGGCGGCTGGCAACAGTGCTGAATTTGAATTTTCAAGAGTTCGATCGCACTTTGAGCGCGCTGCCAATATCGGCTACAATCACAACTAATCCCAGCGAAATAGAAGAATTGAGGCAGCAGTGTTTCCGGCTGCGAGAAGAATTGCAGCAGCAAAAAGCTCAACTAACTGCCGATTTTCGCCGCGCTACCTTTGAACAGTTGCAAACTTTGTTAACCAACTATCCCGCCGCCCGCAAAATGGCAGAAGCCAAGCCGGATATGCCCGCCAAAAATCTCTCAGCTTTGTTTACTCCCTTAGAAAACCTGTTATCAAGCTGGGATTTTCAAACAATCGGTTCTGCGTGGGAACAAACTCCTTACAATCCGCAGTTGCACCAGCCGGATGTTGAGGATATAACAGAAGGAGAATTAGTTTATATTCGGTTTGTCGGCTATCGCGAGGGAGAGCGAATTCTTACTCCTGCTAAAGTTAGTCGCACCCTGCCAGCGGGAATGAAAAATTAAATTTTAAATTTAAAATCACCATGACTACAGTTGCCATTGACTTCGGCACCAGCAACACGGTTGTCTGCATTCTTAACCCGGATACGCAAACACCAGAAACTTTGAGATTGGGCGAGATGTCCCGCATTTTTAAAACCAAGAATTCGAGCGGAGATGTTCGAGAAATATCTGTAGTGCCGACTTTAGTCTTTGTGAACAAGGCGGGAGAGTTGGTGTTAGGAGAAAAAGTGCGATCGCAGCGTTTGGGACAATCCCAGCCCGACCGTTTTTTCAAAGCTTTTAAACGCAATTTAGCTGCCGATTTTCAGCCGCCGCCCCGCAATATCGACGGCGAAACCTACACAGTCGAATCAGTAGCTGAACAGTTTATCAAAACTATTTGGAAACAATTATATTTACAAAATATACAGGCAGACAAAGTAATTTTTACCGTCCCCGTTGGATCATTTGAGCGATATCTAGATTGGTTTCGCGACTTAGGAGAAAGTTTGGGAGTTGCGGAAGTTCAGGTAATAGATGAATCCACAGCCGCCGCCCTGGGATATGCAGTAAAACGCCCCGGCTCTCTAGTTTTAGTAGTTGATTTTGGCGGCGGAACTTTAGATTTAAGTTTAGTTCGCACTGCTGTAACCCCCCCCTTACCCCCCCTTAGCAAGGGGGGGAGAAATCTCGATTCCCCCCTTAGTAAGGGGGAGATAAATCTCGATTCCCCCCTTAGTAAGGGGGAGATAAATCTCGATTCCCCCCTTAGTAAGGGGGAGATAAATCTCGCTCCCCCCCTTAGCAAGGGGGAGATAAATCTCGCTCCCCCCCTTAGCAAGGGGGGGCTGGGGGGGGTGCGTGCCGAAGTGTTAGCAAAATCCGATGCTTATGTAGGCGGCGAAGATATTGACATCTGGATTGTCGAAGATTATTTGCGGCAAATTGGTTCATCGCGGGCAGAAGTCGGCCCAATTGGCTGGCAAAATTTATTAGACATAGCGGAAAAATTAAAAATTCAGCTTTCTCAAGTTAATGAGGCGAAGGAAAGCTGGTTTGACGATGAAAATTTTATGTCTTACGACTTGCAGCTAAACCGAGAGAAGCTTGAGGAAATTCTGGAATCTAGGCAGTTGTTAGAACAGTTGCGGGAAAGTTTAGATGAAGTGCTGATTATTGCACAGGGAAAAGGTATCGGTAAAGCAGATATCGAACAGGTTTTGCTGGTAGGAGGAACTTCTCTAATTCCGGCTGTATCTAACTTAGTGGTTTCGTATTTTGGGCGGCAAAAAGTCCAAAGAGACAAGCCTTTTGAAGCAGTGGCGCACGGTGCTTTAGCATTGACACAATTAGCGAGTGTTGACGATTATTTGCGCCACAGCTATGCAATTCGCCTCTGGGAACCTTATGCTAAAGCTTATGCTTATTCGCCGATATTTAGCAAGGAAATGAAGTATCCCTGCCAAAGTTCCGAAGAGTTGACGTTGCAAGTGGCAATTGAAGGGCAAAGGGAAATTCGGTTAGATATTGGGGAAGTTGCGGAGGTATTGCAAGCGGAGGTTATTTTTAACGAAAAAGGGCAAATGATGAGCAGCTTACTCAACAAACAAACGGATTTTCGCTCTCTGGAAAGCCACCACCAGCAGGTTTGCGTAGCGCATTTGAATCCGCCTGGGGTATTGGGAATTGACAGGGTTTCGGTGAGTTTTGAGGTGGATGAGAGGCGGGTTTTGTTGGCGACGGTGCGGGATTTGGTGACTGGTAAGGTGTTGGTGGAAAAAGGGGCGATCGCCAAACTGCAATAATGGTAAAATCTCAAGTATCATCGGTATTTTTTAGTTAAGTTAAGGACTTTTAAAATGTCATATAGTGAATTTACTACCATCACCAAAGTGCGTGCAGCATTTAACCTCACTGTTAATGAAAAAACTGTTTTGTTTGCAGATGTAGAATCAATTGCACCTAGCGAATATCTCAAAACAACCCTAGCAGAATATATCCCTCTCGCCAATGCTATCAATACTGAAAAAGCTCGATCCGAGTTAATTATTGCTCCCGTATTATTAGAAGTACGGCGCATTTTAAACTTCCAAATCGGCTTTTTTTCCGGCACGGAATTTAATGCCGATCCCGAAAGTGGACTTAACGGGTACTGCGATTATATCCTCACCGCATCCAGCGATTTGTACGAAATCAGAACACCAGTTGTAACCTTAGTAGAAGCCAAAAATGAAAACATCAAAAACGGATTAGGACAGTGTATTGCTGAAATGTTGGGAGCCCAGCGATTCAATCAACAGCAAAATGATGAAATTGAGGCGATTTACGGAGGTGTTACCACGGGAAATGCTTGGAAGTTTCTCAAATTGGTAAATCAAACAGCTTTTATTGACTTGAACGATTATTATATTAACGAAGTTGACAAAATTCTCGGAATTTTAACAAAACCTTTACGAAAAGACTAAAAACAACGATTGAAATCAAATTTATGCCCCCATGAAAAAGCAACAAAATAAATTCAGCCACCTGACGGCAATGGAAAGAATTTCCCTGTCCTTTCCAGCCAGATTTTTATTGGATAAAAACTTGCTGCAAGGCAAAGTCTTAGATTTTGGGTGCGGCTTGGGCAGCGATGTTAGATTGTTGCAGCAAAAAGGCTTCGATATTACGGGTTATGACCCTTATTATTTCCCGGAATTCCCCGAAGATAAATTCGACACAATCATTTGCTTTTATGTTTTGAATGTTTTGTTTCCCGAAGAACAAGCTAATGTCCTGATGGAAGTGTCGCACCTGTTGAAACCGGGAGGGCAGGCGTATTTTGCGGTGAGAAGGGATATCAAAAAAGAAGGCTTTCGAGAACATTATGTCCACAAAAAACCTACATATCAGTGCATTGTCAAACTTCCTTTTAAGCCAGTTCACCTAGATGAGTCTTGCGAAATTTACAAATACGTGCATTACAATCATCAAAGAAATTCAACTAATCACTGCATATTCTGCAATCCGTATAAAAACCTAATTTTGCTAACTGAATCAGCAACAGCTTATGCGATGTTTGACGGTTATCCCGCCAGCAAAGGTCATGTTTTAATCATCCCCAAGCGTCACGTTGCCAATTATTTTGAACTGCCGTTTCGAGAGCAATCCGCTTGCTGGTTTATGGCTAATAAGGTGCAAGAAATGTTAAGTAAAGAGTTTCAGCCAGACGGTTTTAATGTGGGAATCAATATTAATAAACAGGCTGGTCAAAGTCGCAGTCACGCGGCTATTCATGTTATCCCCCGCTACAATGGCGATGCGGCTGGGAATAAAGGCGGAATTAGGTATGTGATTCCCAAGAGTGAAAAATAAAAGTTAGCCAATTGTGAAAGGAATTCTTTTTTACCGCAGAGGCGCAGAGAACACAGAGGAATAGAGAAGAGAGGAATTCATAATTTTTGTAAGGATTGTTATATTTGAGCAAACGGCGAGCAAAATAGAGTTAAAATGTGTTGGCAAGGTCTAAAACTACACATTAGCAGCAATTTGGTGTTCTGTTTATGTCTAAGCGCAAAAAGCAAGCATGGCTCAAGGAAACTCTAGAACTCAAAGAAGACCACAATTGGAAGTCAAAGCCGGGAACCCGAATTTTTGTAGCAGGAAGAGGTGCAGTCCGCTTTGATGTCCCGGAAGATTGGCATTTTGAACCGGATACTAATTCGTTCCGGTTTACGGATAAAAAGCCGCCGGATGATGATTGTCGTTTGGAGGTTTCGTTTAATTTGCTACCACCTAATAACTGGGCAGATTTTCCGCTGGTGCCGCTATTACAGAAGGTAGTTGAAGATGATACGCGAAATCCGATCGCTTTTGGGGAAATTATCCAATTGAAGCGGCAAACTGCCCGCGTTGTTTGGACTGAATTTAAGTTTATCGACCCTCCAGAACAGCGGGAAGCTTATTCGCGAATCTGTATTGGATTGGGTTCTAATGTTCAGTGTTTGATTACTTTTGATTACTGGGTTGACGATGCAGAGCGTTTGACTCCTGTCTGGGATACGGTGATGGATTCGTTAGTTCTGGGTTTGTTTATCAGCGACCCTCGAACGGGGTTCGCACGTCCAGACTAGACCGATTTTCTGGGAAACTTTCAACAACTAATTTTGCTAAGTGTTGAATTGGCAAGCCACCAGTCAGTAAATTTAGAACCTACATTAAACTTTACAACCGCTTTGCCATGTAAATATCTGGCTTGCCAATTCCGTTCGCGTCGGGCATCACTCCCACGATCGCAAAACCCATCTTTTGATAAAATTCGTAGGGATGACCGCGCAAATTTCTAATTTTGGCGACGTGTTCCCAAACGTTAGGATAAAGATTGATGCCTGAAAGAGTGGTTTGATTGTCTTCGTCGTCGGTACCCACCCACAGCACGATCCCTCCCCGGTTTTTAGCTTCTGCTGCTAAATCAGCTACGAGCGATCGACCAATTCCTTGTCTGCGAAATTCTGTTCCCACTACCAGCGGGTGCAGTTCCCAAACATTACCGTCATACTGTTTAATCCCGCCAATCCATCCCAAAACTTGATTGTTGTCGGCCACAGCAATTCGACTGATGCGATCGGCTCCCAAAGATTCTTGCACTTCTTGCAAAGCAGAATTTAGATCGGGCCAAGCATCGGGCCAATGCTCTTTAAAACCTTCAACTATTAATTTAGCTACCTGTTGAATTTTTGGCTCGTCAACCGCACGCAAATCTGTAATTTGTACGTTCATGATTTTACATACTAAATCAAGGATTACGGACTAATACGCTCACAAACCGGATTTTAGAACCGGGGTAAACGGCAAAAACGAAGTCAGGACTCACGAGGGCAACATTCGCTACAGCTTGCCCGATAGCCAGATTTCATATTTCATTCTAGGCTAATTTTGCCATAAAATCGGATTTGGCGATCGGGTAAGGGCGATCGATCTTCTGCAGCGATAATTTGCGATCGCTAGTTTGCTAGATTTGAGTCGATCGGCTAATCCTGAAAATGCTATAATTATTAACAA
Source organism: Microcoleus sp. T3_B1 (assembly GCF_036700445.1). Taxonomy (NCBI): domain Bacteria; kingdom Bacillati; phylum Cyanobacteriota; class Cyanophyceae; order Oscillatoriales; family Microcoleaceae; genus Microcoleus; species Microcoleus sp. T3_B1. The sequence goes on along the minus strand of NZ_JAUBOX010000017.1, from coordinate 42,223 downwards.
GTTGTGCTTAGGGAGACTACGGAAATGCAGCTCGCACCATTTGAAGAAAAGATGTGGAATAGTTGGTCCCAAAACACACCAGATCATCGCAGGTTCGATCGCGACACATACCAGCGCTACGACTTCAAAGAAACACCAATCGTTACCGAAATTAACCGTGAAAAGCTTCCCCGGTTTGTTGAATCATTAAAACTTTCTAATTATATAGAAATGCGATCGTTCTACCAAAGAAGGGGTCGTTGGACTGCGACGATGAAATCCAGATTGATAGAGTCATTTATTCTCAATATTCCCGTACCTTCAATAATTCTGTATAAACAAGATTTCAAGCCTTATGAAGTCTTGGATGGTGAGCAGCGAATCTCCGCTATTCAAGAGTTTTATGAAAACCAACTAAAACTGACTGAGCTGGAAATTTTGCCTGAATTAAATGGACATACCTACAGCAGACTTCCTCTACAAATTAGGGCTAATATCGATCGCAGATCCATATCCTCAATAGCAATTCTTGCCGAATTAACATCCAATCCTGAAGCAGACAAGTTCCTCAAAAAGAAAACCTTTGAACGTCTAAATACTGGAAGATTAAATTTCAGCCAACAGGAAATGAGAAACATTTTGTATGGTGGAAAGTTCAATGAACTGTTGCTAAGATTAGCGCGCAATCCCATATTTGCTGAAGCTTGGGGAATTCCGACAGACGATAAAAGCCGAGACTTAGAGAAGAACAGTATTTATGAAAAAATGGAAGATGCTGAATTAGTTTTGCGTTTTTTTGCCCTAAGAAATATAGAACATTATCAAATGGAACTGCCAGATTTTTTAGACTTGTATATGATGAAAACTGCAAGTTTTTCCCTGCACGATATTAATTTTCTGGAAGATTCTTTTATAGAAACTCTTTCATTAGCCTATCGAGTTTACGGACAGCATTTATTTAAACCATTCGATCCTCAATCTCAAACTTGGTCTGAACAATCCAATCGATTCTATTATGATGCGACTATGCTTGGTTTTAACAAGCATTTACTTGATGCCTATCAATTAATGTCTGGAAGACATCGCGTTATTGAAGCAACAAAAAACCTCTTTAACCAACCGGAAGCTCGTTTTTTGACAGGAGGTGGAACAAGTAAAGCAGAGATTCAGGAGCGGCTCGGAATATTTGACGAAATGCTTTCGCAAGTTATCGGAGAGTAACTTGCGATGTTTGAGGAGCTGATCGAGAAAGCTAGTGTCAAAATTTCAACAGTTCGTGCGATAATCAAGACTAACCATCGACTTAGAAGAATCGTATTTCGAGACAGTTTAAATAAACAGAAGTTGGCAGAAGATGATGAATTTGCCGCATTAATAGACGTAATTCCTAGCGAAAAGGAGTGGGAAATTTACGATCGCTCTGCTGTTGTAACCCGATTGTATGCTATTTACGAGCGCTTCGTTGAGGATTTAATTTCTGATTGGCTGCGACGGATGCCCGATTTGGTTCCACGTTATTCAGATTTGGGAGAAAAAATCCAAAATACCCATCGAGAGGGTATAGGGCGTTTATTGATTGACATCAAAAAGAATAGGTTTCAACACCTTTCAGTTGAGAAAGTAGTGCAAGGATTATCCTGTGGAATTACTGACACTGGAAAATACGAACTACTTCCTGATGCTTTCCTATTGCACGAGCAAAATTTACGGAAGGAAGTGCTAGAAACAGTTTTGAAAAATGCTGGGATTGATGAGGCGTGGAAATGGGTAATTAACCACAAAGAAATTAAATATTTTGTAGAGGAAGTTGGCGGCAGTCAAAACACGGCAGAAGGAGAACTCAAACAACTGGTTGACTATCGAAATAAAGCAGCACACGGCTCTACAGATGAGATTTTGGGAACTCAAGAACTGTTGGACTTAGGTGATTTTGTTGAGGCTTTATGTAAATCCCTTGCCGATTTAGTCACCTACAATATAATTTTACGCCAGATCGATCGAGGGCTGGTAAGGGAGATTGGAAAAATTACTGAGTGGTTCAAAAAGCCACAAGCAGGCGTAGCCAAAGTTCAGGAAGTTACCTTAACTGTAGGAGGACGTGTTTTTCTAGTTTTAGTTAATGATGAATTGTCGTACTGCTACTCTCCTAAAATTGAGAGCATTCAGCTTAATGATATTTCCCACAATCAGGTGGAAATAACCTCGGAGGCAGAAGTAGGGTTAAAGTTCGATCGGGATGCCAGAATAGGATTGACTATTTATGTAACTAAATCAAACCAAGTTGACTGAATCTTTCGTTAACTGCGAACTGCGATCGCCCCAAAATCCCGACCTAACGATCGCACAAGTGCCGTACAATTAACCCACCATCCGGCATCAACCAACCTGCTAACCCCATGCTTTGCGATTACCTAGTACAAATCCTCACCGCCCGCGTCTACGATGTTGCTCAAGAAACAGCCCTAGAATGCGCCCCGAATCTATCAGCACGGCTCAACAATAAACTTTTGCTGAAGCGAGAGGATATGCAGTCGGTGTTTTCCTTCAAACTGCGGGGTGCGTACAACAAAATGGCGCAACTGTCGCCGGATTTGCTAGCACAAGGCGTCATTGCAGCTTCCGCCGGCAACCACGCCCAAGGAGTCGCCCTCGCCGCCCGCCACCTCGGAACTCGCGCGATCATAGTCATGCCCGTAACGACGCCGCAGGTGAAGGTAAATGCGGTGATAGCCCGTGGTGGAGAGGTAGTCTTGCATGGGGATGCTTACGATGATGCTTACGCTTTTGCGCGTCAATTAGAGGCCCAAAAAGGTATGACTTTTATTCACCCTTTTGATGACCCCTACGTGATTGCTGGACAGGGTACGATCGGCATGGAAATTCTGCGGCAACATCAAAAACCAATTCACGCGATTTTTGTGGCAATTGGTGGCGGCGGATTGATTTCGGGAATTGCGGCCTATGTCAAGCGGTTGCGGCCGGAAATTAAGATTATTGGCGTCGAACCGGTGGATTCCGATGCAATGAATCAATCCCTGAAAGCGGGTAAACGGGTGCGTTTGTCGCAGGTGGGTTTATTTGCTGATGGCGTTGCTGTGCGGGAAGTTGGGGAGGAAACTTTTCGGTTGTGTCAGGAGTATGTGGATGAGATTATTTTGGTGGATACGGATGATGTTTGCGCGGCGATTAAGGATGTTTTTGAAGATACGCGATCGATCTTAGAACCTGCTGGCGCTTTGGCGATCGCAGGTGCGAAAGCTTACGTGGAACGGGAACAAATCGCAGGAGAAACATTAATTGCTGTTGCTTGTGGCGCGAACATGAATTTTGATCGGCTGCGTTTTGTAGCAGAAAGAGCCGAGTTTGGCGAACGCCGCGAAGCCATTTTTGCAGTCACAATTCCCGAACAACCGGGAAGTCTCCGCAGGTTTTGCGAATGTCTGGGCAAGCGCAATTTAACTGAATTTAGCTATCGAATTGCGGATGAAAAAGAAGCACATATTTTTATCGGCGTGCAAATTGAAAACCGTGCGGATGCGGTGAAGATAGCCGCAAGTTTTGAAGATTGTGGTTTCAAGACTTTGGATTTAACTGATGATGAATTAACGAAATTGCACGTGCGGCATATGGTGGGCGGGCGTTCGATGCTGGCAGATCATGAATTGTTTTATCGCTTTGAATTTCCCGAACGTCCGGGTGCGTTGATGAAGTTTGTCGGTTCGATGAGTCCTAACTGGAATATCAGCGTTTTTCACTATCGAAATAATGGCGCCGATTACGGGCGAATTGTGGTGGGAATTCAAGTACCGCCCGATGAGATGCAGGAATGGCAGGCTTTTTTGGATACGCTGGGCTATCAGTATGGGGATGAGAGTCAAAATCCGGCTTATAAGTTGTTTTTGAGGTAGGGTTTATGACTCGGCGGTTTCAACCGCTTCTTGTCAAACGAAGTCCGCGCAACGCGAGACTAAGAAAATGGACGCGAACAAAGTCATGTCTGGTTTTCGACGCATCAAACTTCCGATCGCAAATTCCGCACATCCTCTATACTGAGTCCGGTTGTTTGACTGATAGTTGCATCATCCAGGCGATCGAGCAATTGCCGTGCGATCGCCAGCTTTTCTGCTTGAACGGCTTGGAGTATAGCTCCTTGTTGGTCATAAATAAACATTTCTCGCCGTTCGATATCCGCCAATTCATCAGGTGTTAAATTGACTTGATTTGCGATGTCAAAGGCTTGATGAATCTCTGGAACGCTATCCATTACTGCCGGGACATCCGTTATTGTCCTCGCATATTTCATGAAATATATCCATTTATCCGCAAGGGTTTCTAGCTGGTCTACTTCTTTGGTGAATTTAGGAAGTTCTACAAATACCAACTCGATGTTATTATCGGTATATGGGAGATTGCTCGTTACTTCTTTGTAGACAAATCTCGAAATTAGTCGAGCGCTATTTGCAAACATCTCGAAATCAGTCAGTGTTAATGCTATCACTGGTTTGAGCATTCGGTAGCCTTCTCCTTTTTGCAATTGAAAGGCGTAAGTTTTGGCTGCGTTGTACAAAACTCTCTTGCCGAAAGACTCTACGTTTAATACCTGCATTTCAATAATGACTAGCCTACCATCAATTAGTTTGGCTTTGACATCTAAATAAGTATCTTTCAAGCCTTCGACTTTGGGCGGTAAGTTAGGGTCGATAATTTCTAAGTCTGCAATGGTAGGATTGCCATCGTAAATCATGGCGTTGAGAAAGCTGATGAGAATGTCTTTGCTTTCTGAGGAGCCAAATATTTTTTTGAAGGCGTAATCGGTTTTGGGGTTGATGAATGTCATGGTTGGAATCGGGAATCACGATCGCTATTTCGATTTTATCATCGGTGCTCTTTTTGAAATAAATCTCATTCCGATCGCAAATTCTGCACGTACTCAACGCTAAGTCCGGTTATTTGAGCGATTGTTGCGTCATCTAGGCGATCGAGTAACTGCCGTGCGATCGTCAGCTTTTCTTCTTGTCGGCCTTCTTGTCGGCCTTCTTGTCTGCTTTCTTGTCTGCTTTCTTGAACAGCATCTTTAACAGCTTTAATTATCGCTCCTTGCTGGTCGTAAATAAACATTTCTTGCCGTTCGATATTTGCTATTTCCTCCGGGCTTAAATTCACTCGATCTGCGATGTCAAAAGCTTGATGGATTTCGGGTACGCTATCCATTACTGGCGGGATTTCCGTTATCGTTACCGCGTATTTCATGAAATAGAGCCATTTATCTGCTAGAGTTTCTAGTCGGTCTACTGTTTTGGTAAATTTTGGTAATTCTACAAATACTAACTTTAGATCGTTATCGGGATAGGGTAAGTTAGAAATCTCTTCTTTGTAGACAAATCGCGAAATTAAGTTGTTGCTGTTTTTAAACATCTCGAAATCAGTTATTGTTAAGGCAATTACTGGTCTGAGCATTCGATATCCTTGTCCCTTTTGCAATTGAGATGCGTAGGTTTTGGCGGCGTTGTACAAGATTCTTTGTCCGAAAGATTCGACGTTTAATACCTGCATTTCAATGATGACTAAAGTACCGTCGGCTAGTTGGGCTTTGACATCTAAAGAGGAGTCTTTTAAACCTTCGACTTTGGGCGGGAGGTTGGGGTCGATAATTTCTAAGTCTTCAATGGTAGGATTGCCCTCGTAAATTATGGCGTTGAGAAAGCTGATCAGAATGTCTTTGCTTTCTGAGGAACCAAATATTTTTTTGAAGGCGTAATCGGTTTTGGGGTTGATGAATGTCATGGTGGGAATCGGGAATAACGACCGCTATCTCGATTGTATCAATAGGGCGATGGCTACGCCCCGGCCCCGGCCTACGAACTTGACGGGCGATCGCACGATTCCGAAACATCAGGTTTATGAAATGCGATCGCCCTCCTCGTCAGTTGCGTCAATTCTTCTGCAACCATTTGGTGAGCACGCGCATCCACTGGCCGGTATTCGGTGCACGCTGCAAGTCGCTCCAGTCTGCCATTTGGGCAAAACCTAGTCGCACCAGCCAATTTACTACGGCGGTTATGCCTTGGCGGGAGCCAACAACCATGATACGCACGGGTTCCCGGTTTTCTCGATCGTCCGTGGGTTCTGCCTCTTGTTGGGTGTCCTTGGGCGGTTCGATTGGAAAGTCTTTAGCCATTGGGAAGTCCTCATCTTCAAAATCAACCTATGACTACATATGTGTAGTTACCAATATCATACCGCAATGAATACATATATGTAGTCATTTACGGTTGGGGCATCCCTTGGCATCATGGGGTGCATGGGGAAAGCTGGTCGAGTTTTGAGAGATGTGCTGAATACCTATGGCATTAGCCAAAACAAATTGGCGATCGCAATGGGCGTGCGACGTTCCGTTGTCTATCGTTGGTTTAATGAGCTCATCGATCCAACGGGAGACACGCTTGTGAAGATGGTTGTGGCGTTAAAGTTGCTAGATATAGATGCAGCGCGGGAGTTTGTGCAGCGCTATTTGGGTGAAGTTTTGGAGGATGAGGGTGAGGGTGAGGTCGATCGATCTACAAACACAGAATAGACTTATTGTTCAGAAGGTCGATCGAGCTTTTCCAGATAGACGCGATTGGAAGTACAATAAAGTTGAAGAATCTCGGTAGAGCGGCATCAAGTTAACCGCATTGTTTACGAGCCAATAAATGAGGTGATTGTGCAATGGATAAACTAGAGCATTATCGTCAGTCGATTCAAGCATTATTGACCCAATATGCGGCAATTCCGGTCTCCAACGGTGCGATCGAGTCGCAAATAATTTTTGATACGCAGCGGGATCATTATCAGGTGACGAATGTTGGTTGGGATGGGCATCGGCGGGTGTATGGATGTGTGATCCATTTGGATATTAAGGATGGCAAGATTTGGTTGCAGCAGAATACAACGGAGATGCGAGTCGCGCACGAGTTGGTGGCAATGGGTGTGGCAGAGGATGATATTATCTTGGGATTTCAAGCAACCTATGTGCGCGAATATACGGGATTTGGGGTGGCTTAGCCATTCCCAAGGATGCGGCAATGTTTTTTTTAGAAAGAAACCGGGTTTTTAGGAAAATATTTCGTTGCAGCCAGTACCCAAGGCAAAAAACCCGGTTTCTGGGCCCTGATGCGGAAGTTTTAATAAAGCGGCTCTTGGATAATTATAATGGGTACAGAAGTCTAGCAAGGAGAATGTGCGATCGTGACCGTCCGGGAAGAACTAATCAATGAGATCGATCGAGCATCAGATGATTTACTTCAGGTGCTATTGAGTTTTTTGCGTCAGACGCGCTTGTCGAATGCTGAGCCTTCTATGTTGACAGATTTAGCTGAGATTTCGAGTGCTGGATTGACAGCGCAAAAGCATTATCCTCTGCGCGGGATGCCGTTGGTAATTGCTGAGGATTTTGATGAGCCGATGTCAGATTTATGGGATGCGCTGGGTACATGAATTCTGGTGGAGATTAACGCTTCAGCTCAATATCGAACTCAAGCCGAGAACGATAAAAGTGAACGTCAAATTCTAAGAAGAAATTTGTCTGTCCCAGAATCAATGATACGCGGTCACTTTTTGCCCAAGCAAATACTAATCTTACCGGAGCAAACTCCCCTATTTCAGCCATGAAAAATACTGGCATCGCTGGTTGATTACCAATGTTACCAGCAAGTCGAATAATGGCTTTACTGTCATCCCAAACTAAGCCAAGCTGAGTTCCTATTTGGTAAGGCAATACATTCACGGTTGCACCGCTATCTACTAACCCAACAACTTCGACTCCCTGGTTATTGTGGTGCAGAATCAAGGGAATGCGGGGTAGGCTATCAAACTCATCTTGAGAGGGGTCATTGGTAGAGTATTGGAATCGCATAATACTCAGTTTTCGTTGTTGTTAGCCAAATTCATTGCCTGCATCAAAGCTGCACCAGCACCAAAAGTATCGTAGGGTGTTGGTAGGTAGTAAATCTTGTAAGGTTCCAAAGGGAAAATATCCTCACTGATATCTTCTTCCGCCATTAGAATGCGGATTAACTCTCGTTTCTCGATCGCAGACAGTTGTCTAATGGTAGGGAGTAATTCTGTTAGTGTCATCAGTTGTTTTCCTACGATGCGTCTATGTTAACGGTAGCAGCTTAGCGTAGTAATTGCAACTTCCAGGGGAGTTTTACAAAGATAGGCGCGATCGCAACTAAGATGCGATCGCGCGGCGGTATGATATTCCTGACGTTGAAACGATTTGGAGTTGCGGGCGATCGGGCTTTTTTCTGGTTAGGGCGATCGCACTTCACGCACCACAATTTATTCTGGTTTCATCCAACCTTTAACGATAGCCTTCCCGACAATGACATAGCGAGTGTCTAAAAACTCTTCGATCGCAGCTTCACCACTAGCCTGCAATGCAGCAATCAAGCGACGCTTGAAACTAGGGGTTGTTTCATCATGAACGTACTCAATCTTTTCGGCTTCAGTAGGATTTGGATTAATTCTTGCTAACTGTTCGAGAAGTTGTTGAATTTCTTTAGCTGAAGCAGCAAGAGTTTGCTTTTGCTCAGACTCAGATAATAGACATCTCCAAAATAGTAACATTATGTGGTAAAAGAACATAAGAGACCTTTTTTACACAGAAAGATGAGCGACATCCTGAATCATATTGAAGAAAATCCTAAACAAACACAGCGATTAATTGGTCTGGCCTATGAAGAGTTACAACAATTGCTCCAAAATGCCGAAGGATTACATCATGAAAAACAAGCTTTACTAGAAGCAAAGAAAGTGAGAATTATTGCTGGAGGAGGAGGTCGGAAACCGAAACTATCTCTGACAGAACAAATAATTTTAACCTTAGTCTATCTGAGGCATATGACAACATTTCAACTTCTGGGCATCCAGTTTGGAGTAAGTGAGTCTACAGCTAATGATACATTTAACTATTGGTTGCCGCACCTGCGACAATTGCTACCATCTAGCTTGCTGGAACAAGTAAAAAAAAACGCTGCTGACCATGCAATAGTTAAGGAAATACTCACAGAATATGAATTAATAGTAGATACCTACGAACAAGTCAGAGAGAGACCTGGAGATAAGGATGAACAAGAAAAATACTTTTCAGGCAAGAAGAGTAATCATACATTCAAAAGTCAAATAATTATCATGCCAGATGGTAGAGATATAGTTGATGTTGTGGCAGGGGAACCTGGACCTAAAAGCGATATAACCTTATTCCGGGAATATCGCTCCGAGTTTGACCCTCAACAGAGATTTAAGGGAGATAAAGGTTACGTTGGAGAAGATTTAATAACAACTCCCATTAAAAAACCCAGAAATCGAGAATTAACAACTGAACAAAAAGAACAAAACAAAGCATTTTCGGCTAAAAGAATCTTTGTTGAACATCGAATTCGCTCGCTCAAAATATTTCGAGTTGTACAAGAAAGATTTAGGTTGAATCCCCAAAAATATGAGCAAGTAATTTTAACGATTTGTGGAATAGTAAGGTTGCGAATTGGAGCTTTAATATTACCATTAGGAAATGCGGTGAAAGCGTCAGATTAAAATTAACAGATTTCACTCAATATTTTGGCATAATTATCAACAATAAATATCTCAAAGTCTGGTTTTATCGTACACACTAGCTAATTTAGGAGGATTACATTTACGTCCTAGAACTTAACTACACAGAGGCTTTGATTGTTTTCGGAGATGTCTAATATATTGTTGACTTGGATACTAGCTCCCTGGGTCATTTGATTAGCGACGTTTCCCCTGTTAGAAGCACCGTAGATGGTTCCACCGCTCACAGCACCGTAAACATTTCCACCACTCACATTAATTGACCGATTATTGTCAGACATACTTTAAAATACTCCTTAATCACAAACTATTTTACTATTGATTTAGGATAAAATGTATCAACATCGTTTCTTGATAAAAACCGATTTGGCTTTTCATTTGCTTTCAGTGGTATCCAAATTGAAGTGCTTTTATTTTGAGCCATAATATTCTTGAAATTCAGATCGTCCTCATCTTTAATGGTAAAACAACTTTTGAATCCTAAGTCAGGCACTGGTACATCTTTTGTTTATGCATAAATCATCAACTCGTAATCACCTGTTTTGACCTGGAATTGTCTTCCTCCTATTTCAGTAATCCAATCAAACCGAATTACTTTATTCACCGAAGAAAGACCTTTTATAGCAATTGGCTGAGCTAAATTTTCATCTTGAAATTCAGAATTTTCAATCTTAACGAAGGTAGTCCATGTCATGTCATAACAATCATCATGACCTTGTTTGGAAACAACTAAGCGAATACGTTGAATTGTTCCACCTTTTGGACTCCAATTGTAAAATGTGATCGGTAGGTTAAATCCTACTCCCGCAATGCTTGTACTACTTGTTGTAACATTAGTTTTAGGAACGGGGAAAAGTATGATATCTCTTCCAAAACATAACTGAATACGTTCTTTTCTAAAATTAGAGCTATAAGCAACAGCAGAAGATACAAGTAAGCTAAGTAGAGAAACTACCATTGTGATCCAATCAGTTTCTTTATTTGTTTGTTGTACAGCGGTAGTATCGTTGAGTGTTAAAACATTTTGCGATGGAGTAGGTGATGATATCGGTGCTTTTTTAGTTGAAGTACCAGAGCCTTGTTTGATGGTGCCAGTATCTGGTCTATTTGTAGGTTGCTGAGCTACGGATTTAATTGAAGTAGCTAATAATGAAATAGTACATATTGCTAATAGCATTTTATTTATCCTCATGCCACCATATCCATATTCTTGATGTAATGCTTCATATTTACATATATTTGAATATTGGCGGAAATTTCTCATTTGCAGTTTATTACGCTTGTAGGAAATAATCGCAATTGACTTTACACAAATATTAATATAATCATTACTTTTAATTATAAACGGAGCATTCAAAGCCGTAAACCCAAAAAAGTGGGAAAAAGTTGGATCTTCATAAAATTGCTATAGACACTTTAGATACTAGCTGGAAAAAGTTGGAAAAAGTTGGAAAAAGTTTGGTATAGTAACCATACCTATCTCACCATCCCACCTATGGATAGTCCTCAGATATTGCAATTTGTCGATGAAGCTGTCTATACCAACACAGGTAAACGTCTAAATAACTTGCAGCGGAGGATTATCGCAGGCATACTGAAGCGTCAAAGATATGCTGACGTTGCAGAAACTTATGGTTATAGCTCCCAGCACGTTAAAAAGGCTAGTCACGAGCTTTTGCAAATGTTATCTGAAGTGTTTGGCGAACAAGTGAAAAAAAGTAATCTTGAATCCGTCTTAGAAAGGCATATAAATCTGAATATAACTTTTGGCAATGAAAACAATATTAATAAAAATCTTATTGGTATTGGCTGCATAAATAATTGCCCTGAACCCTCTACTCCTACGCCAGATAAAAGTCAGCCGGAAATTCCCGACTTGCAGGAGGAAAGCAAAAATCAAACTAAGATTGAAACAATTGATAAATTACGGCAGTTTGGCTTGAGCGACGAGCAAATTGCAGAAGCGCTAGATATACCTTTAGAGCAGGTTAAACAGGTGGACTTGGAGGAGTAAAGTCTGCTACAGTAATGAACAGGTAAGTTTTGAGAATAAATTAGGAGGATCAATTGAAAATCAAAATTATCATTCACGAAGCAGAAGAAGGCGGATACTGGGCAGAAGTTCCTGCTATTCCTGGCTGTGCAACTGAGGGAGAAACTTTTGAGGAATTGCTGCAAAACCTCTATGAAGCGATCGAAGGTTGCCTTGTTGAAGTAAGATAAAATATCCCCAGATTTTTTCAGCTATGAACACAAAACTCATTGAATCCTTAGTACAAATCATCCAGACACTCTCAGAAGAAGAGCAATTGCTAATCAAAGCAAAACTATTTAGTAACATCCCCTATCCTTCTACTGCGGAAATAGCCCAGTTAGCCCAAAGCGGAGGAGCATTTCAATTCCTGCACGACGAACCTGATATTTACACCCTTGAAGATGGAGAGCCAATTTAGTGAAGCTAAAAAAAGGAGATATTGTTTTAGCTGAATTTCCCTTTACAGATTTGAGTCAGAAAAAGTTACGTCCGGCTTTAGTGCTGTGGGCAAGTTCAACCATAGATGAAATTACGCTCTGCTTCATTTCTTCGCAAAATGTCACTACCCTAAGTTTAGATGAATTTGCTTTAAATGCTTCAGATCCAGAATTTCCCAGCACGGGATTAAAAGTATCTTCTAAAGTTATAGTGACTCGGATTGTCAGTCTTGAACAGAGATTAATAGTGAGAAGATTGGGCGAGTTAGGAAGTCAGAAAATGCAGGAATTGAATGCAACTATCATACAAGCATTTCAATTAGTATAGCCTTGTTTACTCTCGCGTACTTGCCGGAAACGATCCAAAATCCCTGCAATAAACGTTTCGCCATCAATCGGTGGAGTATGTTCCGACATGGCAACAGCAGCATCTATCTTAACTCGTACACCATCGATCCACTGGCGATCGGCGAGAGCTGCTTGAAACTCATCAAGCCATTCGAGAAACTCTGCGAGTTCATTTTCTGGAAGTTCCCTTACTGCTGTCTTGAGTTCTGAAATGTTCATGGGTAATTAACTTTTTTTGCTAATAGCCGTTTACCTGTGTACTCTAATTATCAGATTGTTCCCATGAAATAGGGGAGAAAATCTCCGACGCAACCGACAACACAAACTATAGCAATCCTAAATCATTTGCATAATTATTGTAGGGGCAATCCGACCCCTACTCCCCGTGGTTGCCCGATAGATAAGGGGTAGGCACGGGGAGTAGGGGTAGCACTACCCCCTACAAATTTATCTGAATCATTTAGGATTGCTATAGAATCATCGTGCAAACTCATAGGCAATATTCGTGATGCGGCCGCGCCAGTAGGGCAATAGCGAGCCATCAGGCAGTTGCCACGCCACCTCACCGGAGAGGGGAATCCGCATACCGTCTCGCAATTCGTAGTCCCAGAAGCGGCCTTGCCAGGGCGCAAACACCAGCCCGCCGTTAACTGTACGGGCGCGGGCCTCGGCGCGGATACTGGCGATTAGCCCTGCTTCATCAAAGCGGAAATCCAGGGAAACAGCGGTGTCGCCATCCTGTAGCGTTGCTCTGGCCGAAGAATTGTCGATCGCATCCCAGCGAACACCCTGACTCGGCAGCAGTCTCGTCGGATACCAAGCCGCCTCCGCGAAAAAGCGCATCAGTTCGCCTTGTGCAGCTTCTGGAGTGCCGCGGAGATCCGCCAGAGTCACCAGGCCCAGCAGCGCTGCATGGAGGATGCCTTCGCCAGAAATGTAGGCATCATGAACAAACGCATTGATACCGGGCATCATGGCAATTCGCCCCTCCCAGTCAAAGCCTGGGCGCTGAGTAATTACCAATTGAGTTGAGGTGAAGGCGCTCCATTTTTCTGCGGTTTCGCTCATGTTAAACGTGCCTTCGTGGGAAACCCGCGCTGCTACAATTAGCGGTTGTCCATCCTCGATCACCGCGCGAAAGTAGCGCTGCACTGGCTGGGGTAAATCGGCAATTTCCCGCGCATCAAATGTGAGAGGTTTAATCGGCGATCGCGCAGCTTCCAGATTTGTTCGCAGTTCCTTGGTACCCAGATGCCAGCGGTATCCTCCAAGGGCGATCGCGCCAACAATGCCAACTACAAGCGCCAGGATAATTAGTACGATCGGCACATGATTACTCCTCTTGATATTTCAATAAGCTGTCGCCCATTTAATTTTTAAGCTAGGGTTTACTTAAACTTTTGTGGCGCGGGCATCCTGCCCGCGCTCCATCTTCAATTTAAATGCCAAATAGCTTACCAGTTAATCCAGAGCGAGTCTTAAACCCATCTACCAACTACAACTCTCAGCGTTCCATCTGCCAAAGTTTCCTCTTCTTCAACATGAAAACCCTCTGAATGCACCGCCGCCATCAAACTTTTCCGCGCGTATTTTTGACTGATTGAATTGATAAATTCCTGCTGATTAATTCGAGCGCCCCAAAAATCCGCCACCAATTCGTAATCCTCTCCGCTGCGGCGAAAACCCAAATCGTAACCATTGGATTGCCGAATCACGTACTCGGCATTAGTTTTGTCACCCCGATAACCCCGTACCTGCACATTGGACTCTACTTGATAACCCAACTCTTCCAACACTTGATGCAGCAGTTCGCCGTTCTTGATCTGAACCTTGATAGTTGTGAAGTGTGACATATCACTTTCGGATTTTTGTGTAAAACGCTGATTTGATTATAATAGCATAAACAGCAAGAGTCAAGAAGTTAGAAATTGTGCTCTTAAACCCGGTTTTAGCGTCACAGAAAGCAGCCCGGGTACAAGCCCCCGGATTCATAGGTTCAGAAAATCACAACAGAGTATCCGATAACAATTGCCCCGATTTATCCGTGCGTGAGTTCGCTTTCTTCAATCCTCCAATTCTTCAAATCTAAAATCCAAAATCTAAAATCTAAAATCGTATGATGGCCGACAATTCTAATCAACCTAGAGAATATGATGCCGTCCTCGGCGGCCAAAGTCAAATCCCGATCGCCGCCGCAGTTTTGGGAGGCATCGCCGGAGTCAAGCAGCGCTTCAACAGTCCTAGTATCGAGGCTCGGATTGCCGCTGTTAAAGATGCTCCTAAATACGGAGGCGCTGGTTTAAATTTAGCAATTGAGGCGCTGCTTGACCCCGCAGCAGAAGTGCAGCGAGTTGCTTATTTAATTTTGCGATCGAGGACAGAACCTCTAGTGCGCCAAGCTTTAAAAGAATTCGTGCCTTACAAGCTTTTTGACTCCATTCGCAGTGTGAAAACTGGCACAAATGTTGCGATTAGTCCCGGAGGATCTCGCACGGCGAGTTTGCACGGCAAAATAATTAGAATTTGCGATGTAGATACAGGAGAAATACTCTATACTGTTGACAAGTATCCCCGCGCTCAAGAAACTTTTGTCCTTTGCCAAGAAAGCGAAGTTTTTGTGAGAAGCAGAAATACTCCGAAACATCGTGCGATCGAAATTTGGCAAGGAGGAGAATTGCGGCATACTTCTCTCGGACATGAAGGGGAAATTAGCGCAATTGTTATCAGTCCCGATAGTCAAGTTATCGCCACAGGTTCGGCAGATACTACTATCAAAATTTGGAATTTAGAGACGGGAAAGTTAATCTGTACTTTTGGCAGTCTTTTAACTTGGGGAGCTCATAAAGCAGGAATTGTTAGTCTTGCTTTTAGCCCGATCGCACAAACTCTCGCTAGCAGCAGTTCTGACGGTACAATTAAACTGTGGAACCTCCGCAGCAGAGAATGCTTCCAAACAATTAAGGGTTACGCGAATTGTCTGGCTTTCAGTCCAGACGGGCAGACTTTGGCTACTGGCGGCTGGGACAGAAATATTCAACTGCGGCCGCTATCGAATCCAGATAGTTCAATCACTTTGGCCGGGCATTTTAACTCGATAAATGCGATCGCCTTTAGTGCCGACGGACTCACTGTTGTCACTGCTAGTGCCGATGGTAATATCAAATTTTGGAATGCCAGTACGGGCGAAAATATTCACACTCTCAGCGGACATCAAAACTCTGTTACTTGTCTTACTTTTAGCAGCGATGGTGAAACTATTATCAGCGGCAGCTTAGACAAAACTGTCAAAATTTGGGGAGTTAATTGAAGGAAGTTCGGCAACGATCACTGTACAAGATGTAGCGGATGGAAGAAAGAGGAATAGGGAATAGGGAATAGGGAATAGGGAATAGGGCAGAAGGCAGAAGGCAGAAAGAAGAGGGAATCGACTTCATGATTTTCACAAATTAAGTACCTCCTAACCATTCAGGCGCTGCCTATATTTCTATTTTCCCGATTCCAGATTCCTCGGTGCGTGAATCTACGCAAACAAATATAATAAATTTACAATCCCAGTTCTTGTGCAAGCCGAGGATTGCGGAACTTCTTTTTGCATTACTACAAATAGTGACCGTAAAAATACCGACGCATCGGCCTTATTCAGCTTATTATCAATTTGTGAACTGTCGCCGGAAAGCCTGAGCGAGCCTCAATTTCTGAATCCTTTAAAGTAGCTTTAATATATCGCATCTTGGTCGGAGGAGTATTCCTGCTAATTGTAATATTTGACTTAAAAAGTTTATGCTTAAAAGATAGGCTGAGGTTAAATATACAGTGCGCCCTAGAGCAACCATGTCACACTGCAACCAATCCATCTGTCGTTCCCGCAATCTCCCAGAAATGTGCGCTACTGCTGCCAGTTGGCAGCAAAAAGCCGATCGACTAAGGGTAGAATTAAACACCACCCAGGATCTGCTTCACGCAGAAATCGCTCGGCTCAAACAAGCCAACGAAACCCTTCACGCCGCCGTCAGTTGTGCCCCAATTTTCCTGTGGGCCACAGACAGAGACGGCAAGTTAACCCTTGCAGCAGGGAAAGGATTAGAAAATTTGGGACTCAAACCAGGTGCAACTGTCGGGCTGTCGATTTGTGAAGTTTACAGCAGCCAGCCAGATATCTTAGAAAATATTGCTGAGGTACTAGCAGGAAACGATCGCACTTGGAACGTCCGAGAGAGGCATTTTATTCACGAAATTCGATCGGCAGCCCTGCGAGATGGAAACGGCGAAGTTGTCGGCGCCGTCGGTGTTTCTACTGAAATTACCGAGCGCGAGCAGTCCATCGCCACTCTGGAAACGGCAAATCAAGAATTAGAAGACAGACTGCAGCAGCAAACGGCTGTCTTCAATGCAGCACTTGCCGAAAGCGAAAAAAAGTACCGCAACCTCGTAGAAACCTCCCAAGAATTGATTTGGTCGATCGATATTGAAGGCCTCTTGACTTTTGTCAATTCCGCCGCCAAACGCATCTACGGTTACGAACCGCCAGAAATGATCGGACGGCGTTTCACCGATTTTTTAGTTCCCGATCAAGAAAATAGACCAAGAGAAATATTTGCCCAACTTTTAGCGAGAACCAAAATTCAGCCACAAACCGCTAATTCTCCTTACGAAACAGTACACCTTCGCAAAGACGGTACTCCCGTCCACCTGCGCGTCAACAGCATCGTCAACCAAGCTGAAAACGGCGCTATTTTAGGGTTGTGCGGAACGGCGACAGATATTAGCGATCGCAAGCGATCGGAACAAGCACTCCAAGAAGCTACAGACCAACTTCGCGCCGTCTTGGATGCCGTACCCGGACTGATTTCTTGGATCAGTTCCGATTTGCGGTATATTGGAGTCAACCAGCACTTAGCAACCTCATTCAACCTGTCTCCTGAAAGCTTTGTCGGTCAAGAAATCAACTTTCTCGACAAAGGCTCGACTTTCGGAGAACTGATCCGAATTTTTTTTAACAGTTCATCTCAGCAAACCTGCCAAGAAATAGAAATAGAAATTAACGGTTTCGTCCGCAACTATTTGATAGTAGCTCAGAAATATCATCAGGGAACCGCAGCAGTTTCTGTAGGAATAGACATTACCGACCGCAAGCGTGCAGAAGCTCTCAAAAACCAATTGATCTGCTCGCTGCAAGAATCCGAACACAAATTTCGTAGCCTTTATGAAGCCACCAGCGACGCAGTAATGTTGCTTGACGAAAAGGAGTTTTTTGACTGCAACCCCGCTACCTTAAAAATATTTGGCTGTAGCAACACCAAAGAATTTTACGGCAAGAAACTGAGCGACTTTTCCCCACAATTTCAGCCTAGCGGACAAGACTCATCCAGTCTAGCAATACAGAGAATATCGACAGCAATGCAAACAGGTAGCTGTCGCTTTGACTGGGTACAAAAACGACTCGACGGTTCAGAATTTCCCGCTGAAGTGCTGTTAAATGCAATGGAAATTAACGGACGAAAAGTAATTCAAGCAGTAGTGCGGGATATTACAGATCGCAAGCGCGACGAAGATGGCATCAAAGCATCCCTCGCAGAAAAAGAAGTTCTCCTCAAAGAAATTCACCACCGTGTCAAAAACAACCTCCAAGTTATTTCCAGTTTGCTCAAACTTCAGTCACGCTACATCCAAGACAGCCACGTTAGTGAAATGTTAAAAGAAAGTCAAAACCGAGTCAGATCAATGGCCCTGGTTCACGAACAATTGTATCAATCCAAAGACTTGTCAAACATTGACTTTGCTGAATATATCCAAAATCTCGCCCACAATTTATTCCAAGCTTATGAAAATCATGCAGAAGGCGTCAACTTGCAAACAAATATTGCGCCGTGTTCACTCAATATTGATACGGCCGTTCCTTGCGGGTTAATTATCAACGAGCTTGTAACAAATGCCCTCAAATATGCCTTTAAAGGACAAGTTAAAGGTAAAATTAACATAGATTTCACTTTAGATAATAACAGAGTTTGCGTGCTAACCGTGAGCGACAGCGGAATTGGTTTTCCTCAAGACTTAGATTATCGCAAAGCCCGAACCTTGGGTTTGCGACTTGTCGGGTCTTTAGTCAAGCAAATCCGGGGGGAAATAGAACTGTTAGAAACTGCGGGCACGACTTTTAGAATAACCTTTTGTCAACCCAAATTGCACTCGGAGGAGAAAAATTAGTGTCAAACAAAAAAATTCTGATAGTTGAAGACGAGAGCATCATTGCGGAAGACATTTCCGACAGTTTGATATCTCTAGGATATAGAATAACTGGGATGGTATATTCTGGAGAAGAAGCGATTGAATCGGCCGCCAAGTTCCGCCCGGATTTAGTTTTAATGGATGTTAACCTGCAAGGAGAAATCGATGGCATTACAGCAGCCGAAGAAATTCGCTTGCGCTTTCAAATTCCCGTAGTTTATCTGACAGCCTATGCCGATGAAACTACTTTGCGACGAGTCAATAGTACCAAACCGTTCGGCTATATTGTCAAGCCCTTTGAAGAAAAAAACTTGCACACAACTATTCAACTGGCACTCTACAGACATCAGTATGACAGCTTGACCAACCTGCCGAATCGTTCATTTTTGCGAGAAAAGTTAAGTCGAGTATTAGATGGTCAAAAAGAATTGTCAGGAGTCGTTCCAGTTGTCACGCTTAGCTTAGATAAAATCAACCGCATTAACAGTACCTGGGGACACGATATCGGCGACTCGGTGCTTTGCAGCATCGCCCAGCGGCTAACTAACTGCATGGAAAACATTAATATTGTTGCTCGTTTGGAAGCGGCAGAATTCGCGCTGATTCTTAAACCAGTTGCAGAAAAACAGGATGTGGCTAAGATTGCTCAAAACATTTTAGATATTGTATCCCAAGGTATGATTATCAAAGATTGCGAAGTCTATGTCACGGCTAGTATGGGGATCTGCTTGTATCCCGGAGACGGCATCGACGGAGATGAAATGCTGAAAAATGCTTATATAGCAATGTATCAATCTCAGCAAAAAGGCGGGAATAATTATAATTTTTATACGCCCAAAAAGGCGAATTATTTCATCAATACACTTCTTCAAGAAACTTCGCTGCGCCATGCTTTAAAAAGCTCAGAGTTTGAAATATACTATCAGCCGCAAATAGAAATTAAAACAGGTAAAATTATTGGTGCTGAAGCTTTAGTCCGCTGGAATCATCCAGAACGGGGGCGAGTTTCTCCGGGGGAATTTATTCCAATGGCTGAAGAAATGGGCTTGATTGCGCCGTTGGGTGAATGGGTATTAGAGACTGCTTGCAGGCAAACTAAAACATGGCAGAGAGCAGGTTTACCGCCCCTGCGAGTGGCAGTTAACGTGTCAGCCCGTCAATTCGAGCGCAAAAATTTCACGGAAAGAGTCAGGGAGATATTAACAGAAACCGATCTCGATCCCCAGTGTTTGGAATTAGAACTGACGGAAAGTCTTGTTTTGCAAGACGAAATTGCAGCAGCTAAAGCTTTTACGGTGTGGAAAGATCAGGGTATTAGGATAGCAATTGATGATTTTGGAATGGGATATTCTTCTTTGAGTTATCCAAAACGCTTTCCGTTTGATGCGCTCAAAATAGACAAGAGTTTTATTCGCGATATTGCAGACGATCGCCAAAATGCAGCGATCACAATAGCGATTATTCAAATGGCACACTGCATGAACATGACGGTGGTGGCTGAGGGGGTAGAAAATGAGCAAGAACTTGATTTTTTGTGCGAGTACGAATGCGACGAAATTCAAGGCCATCTTTTCAGCCCAGCTTTGCCAAGGGCTGAGTTTGAAGCGCTGCTGAAAAGCGATAAGTGCTGGGATTTACATCAATTCCGGTTGCAATCCTCCGGAATAGTTGACTGTTGACTGTTGACTGTTGACCGTTAACTGTTGACAACTGACAACTGACAACTGACAACTGACAACTGACAACTGACAACTGCCAACTGACTAATTCAAAAGATACGATCGCCCAACCAACTTCCCAGCCACAGCCCAAAACCGGAAGTAGCCACCAACAGGATAACCGTGTAAAGCCCGCTGCTGGTGTGGATCAACCTTTCTGCGGCTACCATCCGGGCCACAACTCCAGCAATAATGCCGATCGCAGCCCAAGCCCCATAAACAGCCTTAGATCCGGCGATAGCCAAAGCTTGGACGAGATCCCCCGAACCCGCCCCAGCAAAAACCCCCGCCCACGCCCCAATCCCCAGCCCGATCGCACCTCGGAGCCCGACGGGGCCGCCAGAATTGACGCCTAGTTCCGTCGCCAGCCCGCACATCAAGCCGACAATCGCCCAACACACGGCCGCCACCAACGCCTTAACCCAATTCCCAGAAACCGTTCCCGCCATCAATCCCACCACTGCCACCACTCCCCCTACAGCCAAAACAGCAGCCACAGCCCGATACTGGGCCTCGGAACTGGCGATCGCCCCCAAACCAGCCCCAACTGCTGCCCAAGCAGCCCCTGTGACCCTTCCTCCCGCCTGAAAACCAGCGATCGACCCCCCTACCGCCCCAGCCAAAACTAACGCCGCCAGCCACACTCTAGGCGTTGCCGAACCCTCCGCCAGCAAAATCGCGGCCCACAGCCAATCTGCACCGCAGATTAAAGCCCACATCCACAGCGGGGCCGCTGATTTCGTCAAAATCCAACCGGTCAAAGCGTAACTCGCCACAGCGATTGCCAGCGGCCACCAAGGGAAGCTTGAATAGTGTTGAGATGGCCGCACTTCCCTCGGCGGGATTCGTGGTTTTGAGTATTGAGTTGAAAATTCTGTTTTCCTTCTCGAAGTAAGCTTTCGATAGTTTTGAGATGGCCCTGCTTTCCTCGCAACGATTCGCCCTGGTTGCTTTGTGCCCCGCCACGCTGGGCTATTGTGAGTGGTAAATCGTTTCTTGCTTGAAGAGTTTTTTTGAGTTAGAAATTTTTTGGAGGGGGCTTTTGGGCGGGTTTGACGGCGCTGGGAACCAGGCTTGGCGGCTGATTTTGCAGAACGCCTTCTCAGCGGCTTTTCCGGCGCAGGGGGCGGTGGCTGCTGAAACTGTTGTTCGATCGACTTTGATTCAGGCTGACTCAGAAATAACACCAACTCCTGGTAAGCTTCATTAATTTCTGTTAATCGTTGTTGAGCTTTTTGTTGCAGGCGATCGTTGTGGGCAAACCGATCGGGATGCCACACAAACGCTAAATCCCTGTAAGCGCGCTTAATTTCTTCTAGGGAACTTCCCGGCTCAATTTCGAGGATTTCGTAGCATCGATTAATGTCAGCCATAGGCTTCGGGCAGGTGTTGGTAAATTCGCGTGAAGCGAAGCTATCCCCTAGGGAATCGTACTTAACTCAATTGGCGTAAGTCCCACGCTGTAATTGTACTCAATTGGGCGTTGGGATATAAGCTTTCGCAAGGTCTATGAAATAATCAAAAATTTCCTGATTTCTCACAAAAAGATGGTAAGATATAAGTGGTTGCGACCCACCCACTCGGCTGCAAACAACAGGTCACAGTAGCAGTAGTATGCTTACCAAGGATAACTGCGAGAGAAAGGGGGAAAAGACAGACCGCTGGTTATTGGGATACGTCCTAATTTGAAATACAATCCAAGTTTGTCATACGGAATAGTTTTTTGCCTTGGGAAACAGGGTTTCTGCGTGGGTTCCCTACGAAGGGATAAAGGCTGCAAAGCCTTCTTATGCTGTGTAAGACTTGGATCGTCTTGAGTGACGAATATTCAGCAATGGATATCCCCAACGCCCGCAACGGCAAATGAGACACGAAGCCTACACGCTCACCGCAAGGTTAGTGTGAGGTATTTCACCATCTTGTACTATTCTCAGCCAAGCTGCACATTAAGCCGAGATCCGATCGAGTGTCAAGCGTCCTCAAGTCTGCGGGCCATCCTTCCGGTCGATCAATGCAGGCGGACAACTGAGTACAATGAGAAAATCCTTTCGTGCGATCGGTATTTGTGTCTGTGTCGGCAAATCAAGCTCCCATCTTCATCTTAGTTGACGGCCACTCTCTGGCCTTTCGCTCCTACTTCGCCTTTGCCAAAAGTCGAGACGGAGGCTTGCGAACGACAACAGGCATTCCCACCAGCGTCTGTTTTGGCTTTCTCAAGTCGCTGCTGGAAGTAATGGCGGCCCACGACCCCCAGTACATGGCGATCGCCTTTGACCTCGCCACACCCACATTTCGCCACGAAGCAGACGACACTTACAAAGCCGGTCGAGCCGAAACACCCGAAGATTTTAAGCCGGATATCAAAAATCTGCAAGAATTGCTCACCTATTTGAATTTACCTGCAATAACTGCTCCCGGCTACGAGGCGGACGATGTTTTGGGAACTTTGGCAAACAAAGCCAGCGCGGCGGGTTATCAGGTCAAAATCCTCACGGGCGATCGAGATTTGTTTCAATTAGTAGAAACCGAAAAACAAATCAGCGTATTATATTTGAGTACCGATGAACTCAGGCGATCGGGCAAAGGCAAATCCCAAGAATACGGCCCGGAAGCAGTCAAAGAAAAACTCGGCATTTTGCCCGAACAAGTAGTAGATTACAAAGCTTTGTGCGGCGACAAATCCGACAACATCCCCGGAGTAAAAGGCATCGGCGACAAAACCGCCCTGCAATTGCTGGAAGCTTACAATTCCCTTGATGGAATTTATGCAGCCATCGACGAGATTAAAGGAGCAACTAAGAAAAAGCTAGAAGAAGGCAAAGAAGCTGCTTATCATTCTCAACGCATGGCGACAATTGTCCAAGACGTGCCATTAGAAATCAACTTAGAAGATTGCCAGCTTATAGGTTTTGACGAATCAGCCTTGATTCCGATGCTGGAAAAGTTGGAATTTAAAACATTTTTAAGCAAAGTTAAACAAATTCAAAAGCGTTTTGGTGGCGTAGAAGAGAAGGAAAAACAAGAAGAAGAATCCTCGTTCCCCGGCTCTGCCCGGGAACGCATATCCAGAGGCTCTGCCTCGTCGGAAAACACCCTAGAACAGCCATTGGAGGGTGTAGAAAAGCCCTTGGAACAGGGCGGGCAAGATGCCCACCCCACAATAGATAAGTCACCTCCAACTTCTGAAAGTTCAGAAGAAAACGCCTTATCCTTTTGGAGTCATGATGATACCAAAGCCGCCCAGCAGGAAAACAAACTGCCCATTAAACCCCGAATAATTCAAACAACCGAACAGTTAAACGAATTAGTCGAACTGCTACAAACCTTCACCGACAAAACTACACCCGTGGCGTGGGATACCGAAACCACCGCGATCGAACCGCGAGACGCCGAATTAGTCGGAATTGGCTGCTGTTGGGGAATCGGTGAAGAGGATCTCGCTTACATTCCCACGGGACATAAAACGGGCAAAAACTTGGACAAAGCCACAGTTTTGAATGCTTTGCGTCCGATTTTGGAAAGCGAGAATTATCCCAAGGCGCTGCAAAATGCTAAGTTCGATCGATCGATCCTGCGTTGTCAAGGAATCAAACTAGCCGGAGTCGTCTTCGACACCATGCTAGCCAGTTACGTACTCAATCCAGAAACTAGCCACAGCCTCAGCGAATTGTCAAAGAAATACTTAGGCATTGTTGCCCAAACTTACAATGAATTAGTGCCAAAAAACAAAACAATTGCTGACATCAGCATTGGAGAAGTAGCTAAATACTGCGGCATGGATGTTTACACTACATTTCAGTTAGTAGGTAAACTTAGAGCAGAATTGAAGGAAGCTGATAAAACTAGCTTTCCCCGAAAAACTTTGGAGGGGTTATTGCTGGAAGTAGAACAGCCCCTAGAACCAGTTTTAGCAGAAATGGAATATCAGGGGGTTCGCATAGACCTAGGACATCTTAAAGAACTCTCCAATCAACTGGAACCGCAATTAGCAGCTATTGAGCAGGAAATTTATAACGCCATACCTCTTGAGGATTTCAAGGCTTATCTCGCCGAAAAAATCGAACATATCGAACCCACTTTAGGGACGGTTCCTCAGAAAGTTTACGAAGCCGTACCTAGTGCAATTTTAAAGCCTTATCTCAAGAAAATATTGCCAAAAAATAACCTTAATTTGGCTGAAATTAAGCAGAAAGTTGACAACACAGCACCCAGTGAACTTTTAAAGTTGAACTCACCATCCCAGTTGAGCGAACTGCTGTTTGACATACTCAAGCTAAACACCAAAAAGTCTCGTAAAACTGCGACAGGCTTCTACTCCACCAATGCTGACTTCCTAGAAAATTTGCAAGGAGACCATAAGGTTGTCGATGCTATCTTAGATTACCGTACCCTGCAAAAGCTTTATTCTACCTATGTAGATGCTATACCGAAGCGGGTGCGTCCCGATACTCAGCGATTGCATACTGATTTCAATCAAACTGTTACAGACACAGGTCGTCTGTCTTCTTCTAATCCTAATTTGCAGAATATTCCCATCGGTACGGAATTTTCTAAGCAAATTCGCAAAGCTTTTTTACCCGAAGAAGGTTGGCTGATGGTGTCTGCTGACTATTCTCAAATTGAACTGCGAATTTTGGCTCACTTGAGTCAAGAACCTGTGTTAATTGAAGCTTATCAAAATAACCGAGATGTGCATACCGTGACGGCTCAACTTTTATTTGAAAAGGAAGAAATAACTCCCGACGAGCGCAGGTTTGGCAAAACGATTAATTTTGGGGTAGTTTACGGTATGGGAGCGATCAAGTTTGGGCGATCGATGGGCAAGACTTCCAAAGATGGCAAGGAGTTTATTGCTAAATTTAACGCTCGCTATAGTAAAGTTTTTGAATTTTTGGAGAAAGTAAAAAAAGAGGCGATCGCCCTCGGATACGTTACCACAATTTTAGGCCGCCGCCGTTACTTAAACTTCGAGAGCGAAAGCCTCCGCGACTTAAAAGGCCGCAATCCCCAAGACATTCACTCCGATCGACTTAAATCTGTCAGCAGAGATGATGCCCAATCTTTGCGGGCCGCAGCCAACGCTCCGATTCAAGGCTCTAGTGCTGATATCATTAAACTTGCCATGATTGAGGTACACAAAATTTTGCAAAACTATCAGGCGCGGCTGCTGCTGCAAGTTCACGATGAATTAATCTTTGAAGTACCTCCCGATGAATGGGAAGAATTGCAGCCGAAAATTAGAAGTGCGATGGAAAATGCTCTGCCACTTAGCGTACCGCTGATAGTTGACATCCACGCTGGGCAAAATTGGATGGAAACTAAATAAAACACAGAAATATGAGCCAACTTAAAATCGCCATTTTCCCAAAAATAAAAACCATAAGTGCAGTTGCTGTGCTATTGCTACTATTCGGGTGTCCGCAAAAGTTTGCACCGAATAACTATGCTGTCAAGCGAGTCAGCGACGGCGACACCCTTGTCGCCAGTGATGCCGCCGGGAAAGATATCAAAGTGCGTTTTGCCTGTGTAGATGCACCGGAAGTCGCGCACACCAATGCTGAGAAAAATAGCAAAGCAGCAGCAAAAAAAAATCAATTTAAGTGGGGAAATCTAGCCCACCAAAGAATGCAGCAGCTAGTCAAAAAAGGGGGTGGTCGCGTTGTTTTGACTGTCACCGATACTGACCGCTACGGCCGCCAAGTTAGCGAAGTTCGCTTGCCAAACGGCACATTTGCCCAAGAAGTTTTGACCCGCGAAGGATTAGCAATGGTTTACCGTCCTTACTTGAAAAACTGTCCGAGTGCAAGTATTCTGGAACAAGCAGAAGCCGAAGCTAAGAAAAATCGCCGCGGCGTTTGGGGTGATTCCAAGTTTGTGCCAGCTTGGCAATTTAGACAGAACGGCAAATGAGCGAAATTTTGATTTTGTGGTAATTGTTCTTTATCTAAGAATCCCCATGTTAGAAATCACCGTAAAAAACAACGCTATCTGTTTCGGTAAACACTTCTCCCTGAATTTTGAACGCACTTTGCGGATACCCGACGACGGTAAAACCTATCCCTTACCGCCGGGATTAGGCGATTTTCCAGTCTGCAAAGTTGATGACTACATTTCTAGAGTACCTGAAACTTGGAAAGAACACGGGGGCGTGTTTATTCCCATGTATCAACGGGAAGCTTTGTGGATTTATTTTAGAGGCGTTGATTGGCGGCCCAATGCTGTTAAAATTGCTGTTGGTAAAATCAATGCCGTTTCAGGCAAACCTTGGCAGCAAAAACTGCAAGCTGATGACCAAGATTATGTCATTTGTCCCGATCAACCCTGGTTAGATGGTATCAATGCTGGTGAAGGTTACATCCGCCAATTTGTTGCTATGCCTCTCGGTATGGGTTACACTGTCGAAGGACAAGTAACTGGTAAAGAAGAATTTGGTGGCCTTCAAATCATTGTATTCGATCCGAAACCAGGGTTATTTCCAGAAGAACCGCCGCCCTCACAATTACTGAGAGGTAGAGGCTTTAGTGATTTTGCACCTCTCGATTGTATCGCATTTGGTGGTGCGGAAATGGGATTAGCAGCAGGTGGTAAAATGAAACAAGAAATTTATCCCGATAGTTACGGTATCAACACCTGGGACGAGACAAATTTCGGCAGAGTATACGTCCACATTGTTAATAGCATGATGTATCGGGAAATCACTGGTAAAGAACCGCCAAACACGCCAGTTACTGCCAAAACTTACAGTCAATACAATCTTCCTTGGTTCGACCTTTACGACGAACAAAAAGGCTCTGTCGCACCCTCAAGTATCCTTTCTCAAGTCAAGTCTGTCAAAGAGATGGACGAAAATCAGGGATTTGCACCGCAGCAAGACGATACATCTGTTGACATTCCTCAAGCACAAATTAAAAAGCTCAAAGTCGATCCCGATGGAGTCAGAGATGGCAATTGGTAGTCTACTAGCAGAATCTCGATTGTATATAGGGACAATTAATCAATTGCCTTTGTAAATAGACAGTGCTGCATCAGGCCTGCTAAATTAGACACTACCTGTCGCAGTAAGGCGCGCCGAGACGTACCCTACCGATAGATTCTTTGTGGAAGTCCAATCAATTAGCAAAAAATTACCATTAAGGGACATCAATGAATTTCAAACATCTGGTTATTTCTGGCCTGACCCTGCTCCTCGGTACTGCAATCGTAGGAAATGCTATTGCTCAAGAACTGACCAACGACCAAAAAACGGTTGTTTGTCGCTTGAAAACAGAAGTTGACCAGCGGAAAGGCAACGGTCAAAAATTAGTATTTGTGCCGTTGCTGGGCCAAGTTCGCAAGCAAGTTTCATCTCCTTTTAGAGCAACACTGCATCCTAATGTGGAGTATGTTTTTGTTGCCACTTGCGACGGAAATTGCCAGGATTTAAACTTATCTCTCAAGGATGCCAGCGGTCAGGAAATCGCTGTGAGTCAAAAAACAGGCGAACTGGCGTCAATCTCTTTTACTCCCCCATCCCAAGGCGAATATCAAATCAGTGCTAAGCCTGGGGAATGCAAGACGGCGGAGGGTTGCAGTTACGGCCTGGGAATCTTCGTTCCGGCAAGTGCTAGCGTACCTAATGCTTCAAGAATTCCTGCGGAGATAGCACAATTTCGACTTTGCCAGTAGAGGAACAGGGATAGAGTTGTGGGTTGCGAGTAGAGTAGAGTCTTGAATCAGACATCTAACTCATAACTTGCAACTTATAACTCGCCACTCATAATATCGCAACCACGCCCGACGGTGAGGACGTTCTTAATTACTCAAACCCTCCCTTTGACTGTTTCTTCCTTCTTTCTTCTTTCTTCTGCTATAATTTGTTACGCATAACTGCTCCAAACTGTCAAGCCGATCGAGCTGTGGAACCTTGCAAAGGCCCAATAACTGCCGAAAGCTCGCTTCAAGCCAGAACTTTATTTACCCTCAGACAGGCATCAATTAGAATATAGATGGTGCCTCTCAAAGGTGACGAGTACATTGCCCATGTCTTTAACCTTAGCTTTGAAAAATCAACTGCAGAACCGTCCTCAAATAGGGTTGAAAAGTCTGTTGGGCCGCTTGGGTATCAGGCAGAAAATCGGCTGCGGATACGCCTTGGTCATTAGTATTGCCGTTTTGGGTGCTGTGGCGGGACGGGGAGTAGAATCCTATCACAAACAGCAAGTTAGAGAAAAACTAGCGCTCGACCGAGATAAAGCGGAAATCCTGACAAACCTCAACAACACGGTGCAGGAAGTCAGAATTCAGCAGCAAGAGCTGGCGAGTCTGACGACCAAACCGCAAATTTTTGATCGCCAACGATCGGAATTCCTGACTCGCGTTGCTCAGATGAGCGGCATCCTCGAACAACTGCAAACCCTACCGCCGACGAAGAATCCCGAGGTTGCCAAAGACTACCAACAGCTTCAACAGTTCGCTCAAGCCAACGGCAAAACCGTAGAATCATACTTTCAACAAGTACAAAAATTGTTGGCTGCTGCCAAATTATCTGCTTTGAATCCGCAACAGCAGCAGGCTTTGGGGCGGAACTTGAACAATTTTGTGGCGGGCGAAACTGCTTTGAAACTCAAACAGTTTTCCGAGGATTCAGCCCAACTGGCCGTCAACTTTCGCGAAAAAGCAGACGAGGCATTGAGAACCTACGAAAATGCCGAAAAACTCGGAACTCTCATTCTCGTTTGCTCTCTCTTGATATCAGGTGCGATCGCAGCAATTCTAGCAGCATACACCAGCGGGGCGATCGCTCGCTCCCTAGAAGCCACCACCCTCATTGCTCAGCGAGTGACAGAAGAATCTAACTTTGACCTGCAAGTACCCGTCACTACTTCCGACGAAGTGGGAATGCTAGCAATTTCCCTCAACGAACTGATCCAAAGAGTAGCAGAATACACAGAAGAATTGCACGAAGCAAAAGTAGCAGCCGAAGCTGCCAACCGCTCGAAAAGTGCATTTCTCGCCAACATGAGCCACGAACTCCGCACCCCCCTCAATGCCATCATCAACTACAGCGAAATGCTGCAAGAAGATGCTCAAGATTCCGGTTCCGAAGATTTTCTCCCCGACTTAGAAAAAATTCAAACCGCAGGCAAACACCTGCTGGATATGATTAGCGACATCCTCGACATTTCCAAAATAGAAGCAGGTCACGTCACCCTTTATTTGGAAAACTTCGACGTGGCGACCATGATTGAAGAAGTGATGACTACTGCTCAACCGCTAGTAGAAAAAAAAGGCAATGCTTTAGCACTGAAAACAAAAGGCGAACTCGGCACAATGTATGCGGATCAACCGAAAGTGCGGCAAATTCTCCTTAATTTGCTCAGCAATGCTGCCAAATTTACCGAAAAAGGCGTCATTACTATCGGCGTAGAAAGAATTAAAATTGAAAAATCTAGAGCGGCGAAACAAAATAAAAATAATGATATTAACTCGGGTTCAAGCTACACTTCTCAAGTTTTAATGTTTCGAGTCAGCGACACCGGCATCGGGATGACAAACGAGCAATTAGAGCAGATATTTAAACCTTTTACCCAAGCTGATGCTTCGACTACCCGCAAGTATGGAGGCACAGGTTTGGGATTGACAATTAGCCAGCGTTTGTGTCAAATTCTCGGTGGCGAAATTAGCGTCGAAAGCGAAGACGGTAAAGGTTCAACTTTTATTGTCAGTCTCCCGGAACGGGTTGTGATGCAGGCATGAAGTCAATCGATTTTAGATTTTAGATTTTAGATTTTAGATTAAAGAATTGAAGCCTTGACCCCACGGATAAATTCGGGGGGCAAGTTTCATCGGATACAGGTTTTTTATTTCTGGACGGATGAATCCGGGGGCTTGTATCCTGGATGCTTTCGGTGAGGCAATATATGGATTTTGACACGGATACACGGATTAATTATTGAGTATTCGTCAATAGTCAGGAGGCAGATATTCAAGGAAAAAGAAAGAGGGAGGAAGGAAGAGGGAAATTTTAAAATGTATTGATATAGCAACCGCCAAGGCGGTTAGGGGATAAAGTGTAAATAGCCCCAATTGCCGTGCGATCGCAAAACCCATCTCCAAAGTTGTACTCTTAAATATCAATACTTCGGACAGTTTTTGATTACCAGCCGTAGAATAAGGGTTTCAAGGCTCCAAGGCGATCGAGCTACCAAGGGAAAACCGAGGGTTTCAGACTACGAAATAAAAACAGTTCGGACTATTGAAATATGAGGGTTTATGAATATTACTCGCGTCTCAGTTGACTCAGCAGGCAATCAGGCCAATCAAAGTCCATCGGTATCCTCCTCTCATTCCATTTCGTCCGACGGGCGGTTTGTGGCGTTTGGATCTCCAGCATCCAACCTCGTGCCGGGGGACACTAACGCTGAATCCGATATCTTTGTGCACGACACTCTAGCTAATACCACCACCCGCGTCTCAGTTGACTCAGCAGGCAATCAGGCGAACGGCATTTCCGTCTGGTCCTCCATCTCAGCCGACGGGCGGTTTGTGGCATTTTCCTCTAATGCCACCAACCTCGTGCCGGGGGACAGTAACAATAAAAACGATGTCTTCGTGCGCGACACACTAGCCAATACCACCACCCGTGTCTCTGTAGACTCAGCAGGCAATCAGGGGAACAGCCATTCCGTCGGGTCCTCCATCTCAGCCGACGGGCGGTTTGTGGCATTTTTATCTTTTGCCACCAACCTCGTGCCGGGCGATACTAACGATAACCCTGACATCTTCGTGCGGGATTTGTTGACGAATACCACCACCCGCGTCTCTGTTGACTCAGCAGGCAATCAGGGAAACAAGTATTCCGGCGCACCCTCCATCTCAGCCAACGGGCGGTTTGTGGCATTTAGGTCTGATGCCACAAACCTCGTGCCGGGGGATACTAACGATAATCCTGACATCTTCGTGCGGGATTTGTTGACGAATACCACCACCCGCGTTTCTGTTGGCTCAGCAGGTAATCAGGGGAATAATGGGTTCGGCGAACCCTCCATCTCAGCCGACGGGCGGTTGGTGGCATTTTCTTCTAATGCCACCAACCTCGTGCCGGGGGATACTAACAATAGACACGACATCTTCGTGCGGGACACGCTAGCCAATACCACCACCCGCGTCTCTGTTGACTCAGCCGGCAATCAGGCGAACGATTCCTCCGTCTTCAGCCCCTCCGTCTCAGCCAACGGGAGGTTTGTGGCGTTTTCTTCTAATGCCTCCAACCTCGTGCCGGGGGATAGTAACAATAGCCACGATATCTTCGTGCGGGATTTGTTGACAAATACCACCACCCGCGTCTCAGTTGACTCAGCCGGTAATCAGGGGAACAGCGGGTCTTTTGAGCCCTCCATCTCTGCAGATGGGCAGAAAGTAGCGTTTTCATCTGAGGCTAGTAACCTCGTACCGGGGGATACTAACTTTACTTTCAATAGCCGCCTCGATGTCTTTGTTTCTGACACCGGTAGCACTCCAGGCAATAACCCTCCTGATAACAGCATCAACGGCAGTCCCGACAACGACATCCTGTTTGGCACCAGCGGCAACGACATCATCAACGGTGTGGAAGGGAATGACGTACTTATGGGTTTGCGGGGCAACGATATCCTTGTCGGGGGCGACGGCAGCGATGTCCTGTATGGCGGCAAAGGTTTTGACACCCTCAACGGCGGTTTGGGAAACGATATTCTAATCGGCGGCGCGGGCAATGATGTATTTGTTTTAGGTGCCGGGTTGGGAGTTGATACGATCGTTGATTTCGCCAAGTCTCAAGATACCGTGCAATTAATCAATGGTTTGACCTTCGGACAGCTATCAATTTCGCCGGGAACTGACGGCACATTAATTACAGTAGCCAGCAGCGGTGAAGTTTTAGCTTCTTTGATAGGTGTTGCTCCCAATCTCATCGGTTCTGAAGATTTCATCTCGGTCTAGAGATAGTAAAATAGCAATCCTTGCAGGAGTCGTAAATTTTTACCCCACCCCAGCCCTCCCCTTACCAAGGGGAGGGAGTAAGAAATTCACAAATGATTTAGGATTGCTATATAGGGGTTCTGCGTAAGTTTTGATAATTCCCAGGTTAAAACCTGGCAATATAGCAAGCCTAAAGAACAAAGCCTTGTACAACAGTAGTTTTCAAGACTCCTTCAAAAGTGCGTTCTGTCTTGTCCACCAGCACAACGACATTGCGCCGGTTCGGAGACAAACGAACTTCTCGGATTGAATAAGAGAACACCCAATCTTGAAAATTGTTCAGCGTTCCGAGGACACGCTGCCGACCGTTATGATTAATTACAAGACGCATGGCGGCGCTTTCTCTGCCAGCAGAAGCATTTTTTTGCCGCTGTTCTAGGCGAATTTGTAAAGGCTTTGCTGTATTGACTCTGACGGCGACTGTCTCGCTTCCATTGGCTCCGGGAGTACGAGAAATAATGTTGAGTTTAGTTCCAGCGTGAGGAGGAGTTAACTTCAAAGTTTGCCTGCTATTCCAAGTTTTTTTAAGCAAGTCATCTTCTGCCATTTTAGTGCTTTTATTGGAGTCTGGTTCGCCATATTTAGTTTCGATACACCCATTTCTGATGCAGGAATTTGCAGCAACTTGGACAATTTGCAATTCTGCTTTGGGAATTCCCGCTCCTGTATCTCTGGAACTTTCTAGATACAAGTAGTAATTGCTGTCGGCGGAAAAACCAGACATCCGGTGTGCGGCACGCCAGGTATTTGCCCAAGCTTCAGGGGCTACTGCGATCGCGGCACTTGCTATAATTCCTAACGCTGTTAAAGGTAAAATTTTCATAGCTATCTTTTCCATGTGTGAGAGTTATAGCGGCTGTTATTGATGAGTAAAACAATAACGCTTCCGGTTTAGCTATAGGACTGTGACGCTTCTCAAGTCCTCTCTCCTATTTACATGAGTATTTCTCCATTTTCCGCAGCAGGAGACTGTTTAAGAATGTGCCGTTTTTTCAAGTGGCACTAGAAAGCATTTTTAATGTGAGAGTTGGTCTTATCTCACATCTTGTACTATTCTCCAGAACAGGCTTTCCGGCCTGTTCTACAAAGAGTGAATTTTCTTCTTGTGGAACACGCCGGAAAGCCTGTTCATAAAAAGCTTATTGACAATGGTGCAACATCTCAGTCTTATCCAAGAGTCCAACTTTTAGGGGCGACAGTTTGCTTTTCCTTGCCAGACACTGCTACACAGGACGGAAATACCTATCTCAAGATAGGGGAACACCGATCCGTCCCCCGTCTGCAACTCCCTACAATGACAATTGTACGGGCGATCGAGCAATTGCCTCTACAGCAGTCATCATTTTTAATGCAGGGAATTAAAATTTATGCAACCGAATAATCCAAACCAATTTACCGAAAAAGCCTGGGAAGCCCTCGCCCGCACCCCCGAAATCGTCAAAGCAGGTCAGCAGCAGCAGCTAGAAAGCGAACATTTGATGAAAGCTTTGCTGGAACAAGAATCGGGACTTGCTAGCAGCTTATTTAACAAAGCGGGAGTTTCTGTAGCAAAATTGCGCGATCGCACTGATGAGTTTATCAGTCGCCAGCCGAAAATTACTGGAAGCGGCGGCAACGTTTATCTAGGTCGTTCTCTCGACACTTTGCTCGATCGCGCCGAAACTTATCGCAAAGACTACGGCGATGAATTTATTTCGATCGAGCATTTGATACTAGGTTACGTTAAGGACGATCGCTTCGGCAGAAATCTACTACAAGAATTTAAACTAGATGAAGGCAAGCTCAAAGATATCATTACCCAAGTCCGGGGGAAGAACAAAGTGACCGATCAAAATCCAGAAGGCAAATACGAAGCGCTGGAAAAATACGGCCGAGATTTGACAGAAGCCGCGCGTCAAGGCAAACTCGATCCGGTAATCGGACGGGATGACGAAATCCGCCGCACGATTCAAATTTTGAGCCGTCGCACCAAAAATAATCCGGTATTGATTGGGGAACCGGGAGTCGGCAAAACTGCGATCGCCGAAGGACTCGCCCAGCGAATTATCACCGGAGATGTGCCGCAATCTCTCAAAGACAGACAATTAATTAGCCTAGATATGGGCGCGTTAATTGCCGGGGCAAAATTCCGGGGAGAATTTGAAGAACGCTTGAAAGCGGTGCTCAAAGAAGTGATGGACAGCAACGGCAAAGTCATCTTATTTATTGATGAAATTCACACCGTTGTCGGTGCGGGTGCGACTCAAGGATCGATGGATGCCGGTAACTTGCTCAAACCGATGTTAGCGAGGGGAGAATTGCGCTGTATCGGTGCTACAACTCTCGACGAATACCGCAAGTACCTCGAAAAAGATGCGGCACTAGAACGCCGTTTTCAACAAGTTTATGTTGACCAACCAACAGTTGAAGATACTGTCTCGATTTTGCGGGGCTTGAAAGAACGCTACGAAGTTCACCACGGCGTGAAAATTTCTGACAGCGCCCTAGTGGCGGCGGCTACTTTGTCTACTCGATATATTAGCGATCGCTTCCTTCCAGACAAAGCCATTGACTTAGTGGACGAAGCAGCCGCTAAACTCAAAATGGAGATCACCTCCAAGCCGGAAGAACTAGACGAAATTGACCGCAGGATTTTGCAGCTAGAAATGGAAAGACTGTCGCTGCAAAAAGAAAGTAACGCTGCTTCGATCGAGCGCTTGGAAAGACTGGAAAAAGACTTAGCCAACCTCAAGGAACAGCAAAGCGCTTTGAACGCCCAATGGCAATCGGAAAAAGGTGTCATCGGAAACATTCAAAAGATTAAAGAACAGATTGACAAGGTTAACATTGAAATTCAACAAGCAGAGCTAAAATATGACTTGAACCGCGCTGCTGAGTTGAAATATAGCAAGTTAACCGAATTGCAAAAACAACTGCAAGAAGCAGAAGCTCAACTGTTAGCAACTCAAACCACAGGCAAAACTTTGCTGCGGGAAGAAGTCACTGAAGCTGACATTGCCGAGATTATTTCCAAGTGGACGGGAATTCCGATCAGCAAGTTGGTTGAATCGGAAATGCAGAAACTTTTGCACTTGGAAGATGAACTGCACAAGCGGGTAATTGGACAGGATGAAGCGGTGACGGCGGTTGCAGATGCAATTCAGCGATCGCGCGCAGGTTTAGCCGATCCCAATCGTCCGGTTGCGAGTTTTATCTTCCTCGGCCCCACGGGTGTTGGTAAAACTGAGTTAGCTAAAGCATTAGCGTCTTATCTGTTCGACACCGAAGAAGCGATCGTGCGAATTGATATGTCGGAATACATGGAAAAACACGCGGTTTCGCGGTTAATTGGTGCGCCTCCGGGATACGTTGGCTACGATGAAGGTGGACAGTTAACTGAGGCTGTGCGCCGCCGTCCTTACTCAGTGATTCTATTCGATGAAATCGAGAAAGCGCACCCGGATGTATTCAACATCATGCTGCAAATTCTGGATGACGGCCGCGTTACCGATGCTCAAGGTCACACAGTAGACTTTAAGAATTCTGTGATTATTATGACATCGAATGTCGGCTCTCAATACATCTTAGATGTGGCGGGAGATAACGAACAAATGCGGAGTCGGGTGATGGAAGCGATGCGGGGAACTTTCCGCCCGGAATTCTTGAACCGGATTGATGAGATGATTATCTTCCACGGTTTGAGTAAGACGGAACTGCGGCAGATTGTGCTGTTGCAAGTTAAGCGCTTGGAAAAACGGTTAGCCGATCGCAAAATGTCTCTGAAATTGTCGGAATCTGCGATCGACTTCTTAGCAGAAATTGGTTACGATCCGGTTTACGGTGCGCGGCCTCTGAAGCGGGGAATTCAACGCGAGTTGGAAACGCAAATGGCGAAGGGCATTTTGCGGGGAGATTTTTCTGACGGCGATACCATTTTTGTGGATATCGAGAATGAAAGGTTGGCGTTTAAGCGGCTGCCGGCACAGTTGGTGACTGCGAAATAATTTGAGTAGGGTGGGCTGCGGCCCACCTTATTTTTTTGAGGCGATGGTTCTTTTTTTTACTGCTGATGGACGCGGATGGGATTGCGGGCGATCGTTCTTAAGGGCGATCGTTTTCTGATTTATCTTTTTTGAGCTCTTGGCGTTCTCTGACTGCTTTAGCTGCCACATGGGAAAGCAGGTTTGCGAGGGTTCTATCTTCTTCTTCGGCCCATTCGGACAAGGCTTGATGAACGTCTTCTGGCAGTGTAACTGTAACTCGCATTCGTGAAGGCATAGGTGGGCACGGTTTTACTTCAATTGTCTTAAATTTTACACTGCAAACCCTTTCAGTATGGCGCCGTCTTCAACTCGGGCGATCGCTCCGGGATTGGTCCTTTTTCTGCTCTTGGCGCTCTCTAACAGATTTCGTCAGCAGGTAAGTTGTCAAACTGCTAACGGATCTGCTTTCTTCTTCTGCCCATTCTTCCAGAGCTTTTTGAATTTCCTCTGGTAGGTATGCGGTAACTCTTCCCCGTGAAGCCATTCGTTGCACTACAAAAAATCTCAATACAGTCCATCTTACGCTGTTTTGAGTTAAGACCGATAAAAATATTTCATTTTAAGTTGTTTTAAATTATTGTACGTCATTGTGTGTTATAATACCACCTGTAAACAGTCAAAAGCCAGCCCCTTACTGTCCAAGGTTCCGGGCTGGCTCTGGCTCCAACATTCAATGGAGACAAATTCTATGATGACATACAAAGAACGCTTGTGTTGTTGGGCGATCGCCCGTTTGTTACCCTCTGAGCAATGGATAATTGTTGCCCGCTTCCGCAGTCGTTCAGATGCAGACGGGCATTTTCAGTTTCTGCGTCAAACTATACCCCACGTTAAGTTCGAGGTTGTGTTCGATTCCAGTGGGGACAGTCACCGTTTATCGGCCTTGGGCCGCCCTTCCAATTCCGTCACCAGCGCGTTATAAATGGTAATTTTCGCGGCGGTTTCAGTTAATTAAACATTGGCGATCGCACTTTTTTTGATAAGTGCGATCGTCCGTACCATCTTAGCCAAATCAGAATTTATACTGGGGTGGCCTCAAGACTAAAATTCTCCGAACAGGACTTTATCAACCTTGGGCTGTGGTAAAATGATCGTATCCACACCACTTTCTCGTTACTTAAAAATATGCGATCGAAACTAGAACAAATTACGCTGCAAGACAGAAATGCTGCTGAAATGGAAATTCGCGACAATCGGCAGCAAATTAATTACGACACCAAACAGTATCCACTCGAAATACTCGTTCAAAAATATATGGAAGGAATTGACGATGATACTAATAAGTTGTTTATTCCCGACTACCAACGTGAAATGACTTGGGATGAAGCAAGGCAATCAAAGTTTATCGAATCTGTAATTTTGGGGCTGCCAATACCTTATCTATTCGTTGCTGATATCGGTGATGATGAAAATGATGAATCACGTTTAGAGATCGTAGACGGTGCAGAACGCATTCGTACTCTAACCAGATTTGTAAACAACGAATTAACCTTAATTGGACTGAAAAAATTAGAGCATTTGAATGGATTTAAGTTTGCTGATTTACTCCTGCCTCGTCAGAGGCATTTCAATCGAACTACACTTCGGGTAATCCAACTAAGCAAAACTGCCAATGAGGAATTCCGAAGAGATTTATTTGAGCGGCTACAATCATTTTAATAGCCAAGTAAATACATTTAAAAGAGAGCCAAAAATCTCTGGGTATTAGTTTGAGGAATCAAAAAGTAGTTGTGTGTATTGAATATATCTGCGATCGACTGGTAAGATAATCATGGAAACTGTACTCTTCGACTTTCATACACGCGCTAAAGATGTGGATGATTACTTCATTTTTCTGGAGAGCTTGGAAAAACAGACAACGAAGTTAGCTGTATTCGATCCTGCTGGCACATACAAAATACAAAGTCTCGATCCTGAGTTAGCAAAAACTCTGAGAGCTAATGGTTTTTTGTTACTGTATAACTTAGTTGAATCCACTATGCGAAATGCGATTGAAGCCATATTCGAGGAGTTTAAAAATAAAGCCATCTCTTTTGACGATCTCAAACCAAAAATTAAAATAGTTGTTCTTCAAAATCTTAAAAATCGTTCTCCTAAGAAAATTCATTTAACAATCAACCAAATCTCTACAGATATCATCACAGCTACATTTGAGCGCGAGGAACTGTTTTCAGGAAATGTGGATGCTAGGTTGATTAAAGAAATAGCAGAAAAATATGGTTTTTCATATCAAACAGACTTTACTAAGACAAAGAACGGGAAAAATCTTGTAGTTGTTAAAAGCAACAGGAATGATTTGGCGCATGGGATTAAGTCTTTTGAGGAAGTGGGGCAAGATCAGGCTATTGAGGAACTATTAGAAATTAAGGAAGAAGTCGTAGAGTATTTGACGCAAATACTGGAAAATATCAGAGATTATCTTGACAATGAAGAGTATTTGGAGTTACCCACAGGTAATCCTTAATTTTTGTTTTCTTCAGTCCGCGCAGGTGTCCAGAAACCGGGTTTTTGCGAGAATACTTTTTACAGCCTGCTGAAACAGCAAAAAACCCGGTTTCTCGCGATCGCCATCAACCTAAAATGACGCAATTACGTTAAAAAACCGCGTTTTTGCGTCCAGGACTACTAACTTACTTTCGCACCATCACAGACTTAATCACAGCATTAGGCTGATACTTATTAGTCTGAAAAAATCCCCCTTGACCAGCGCCATAAACTCCCGCAAATTGTTTCCCTTCAGCCTTGGGAACAAACATAATGTTTCTAGTGGGTTGCTTGGCAAATACAACCCCTTCTCTCATTTCATTATCCACGTTATAAGATAAAGTAGCCTTGCCGTAAATGGCCTCAGCTTGTTTCAGAGTCATTCCCGGCCCGACGCCCTGAACAGTTTTATAATTAGAATTATCAGTCATCAAAAGTTCAATGACATCGGTATCTTTTAGCTTTGTACCCGCAGCGTAGATAATCCGATATTGCACTTTTCCCGATCGGCTGACAGCCACAGCATCAAAGTCTACCATAAAAGGAGACTCTACCTTAAACTGCGCCGTGGAACCCAGAGCCTTTTTCAATTGTCCGAAAGTCATTCCCACCTTCGCCGCTCCAATTGTGCGATCGGAAATTGTTAAACTTGCAGAAGGTGTTTTTTGAGCAGCATTTGCCGTTTCCCCCAGCTTATTTGCACCCCTAGGCGCAATAGCGGAACCCGGAACCGAAATTAAGGTGAGGTAACTGCCGATCGCCAGCAAAGCAGCTATCATTGATCCAGACAAAACTTTAATATTCAACATGACTAATTCTCCTAGATTTCAAATGCGACTATCTACCCGCATCTTTTTGACTATCCTGGGCCTCACCCTCCTAGTTTGGATTCTCAGAGGTGTTGGGATATTGACATTCATTCCCGGTGGTGTGATATGGATACTAATTTTGTTGTCTTTTGTTGCGGGTATCCTCAGCACTTTACTCCGCAGGTAAGCCGGCATCCGGTAATTAATAATAGTTTTTTGACTGTTCACTGTTCACTGTTCACTGTTCACTGTTGTCATAACAAATAACAAATAACAAATGCCCAATGCCCTGTTTGGCCAATGCCCTGTTTGGCCAATGCCCGTTATTTTAGTTTCATTGCCTTTGCGACTGTTACATTTAACTGAGCGCCGATCAGCATCACCAAAGAAGAAATATCGAGCCACAGCAGCAACACAATAAAAGTTCCGATCGTGCCGTAAGTCCAACTGAAATTGCCCCAATGCCCAACATAAACCCGAAATAAAGCTGAAAAGAGCGCCCACAAAATAGCAGCAAAAACAGCTCCAGACAAAATAGGAATATCTGGTTGACGGCGGCTAGGCCCGTAGCGGTAAACAAAGGCAAAGGCAAGTGATACAATTCCCAAAGAAATCGGCCACCGCCACAGCCGCCAAACACCTAACAATTGCGACTCCAAAGGGCAATTGCCGGCGAGTAGCAAGCAATTTTGAACATCTTTTAAATCGCAATTGGCAACGGACTCCAGCAGGCAACTCTGGCGGGCAATAGCTTGTACAATTAAGTCGCTGACAAAGACTACTCCCGATGCTAGAATTAACAGCACAATTGTACCGATACTCAGCGCCAGAGAAATAAGTTTTGCTTTCCAAAATGGTCGAGTTCGATCGCTAGGGATTTCATGGATGCGATCGAGTGCAGCCATCGCCGCGCTCATTACTCCAGAAAATGCCCAAATCGCCCCAAGAAAGCTCACCGAAAACAGCCCTTTACTGCGAGTTAACAGAATTTCTTTGATTAAGCCACCAATCAACTTCCGCACGTCATCGGGTATAACTTCGCCCAAAAGACGGGCGATTTGATACAGTGTTGACTGCAAAGGTTCAAAGAGGGCGATCGCAGATAAGATAGCCAACAGCCCCGGAAACAGCGCCAGCATAGAATTGTAGGCCATTTCCGCAGACAGCCCCGGCAAGCGCTGTTCTCCCGCCTTCGCCCCGACTTCCTTGAGCGTGCCCCAAGTCAAACACCGACAAAACAGCCAAAATCCCCCAAATTTCCGTTTGAGTGCTCGAAGCAGCCTCAAAAATGCCTGAAACAAAGCTAAAATCAGGTAGCGCAACCAGTAAAAAATGTTCATAGCGCACAGGCAATGGGGCGAAAGATGAGGTACACAAGTCGTTAATTAATTAAGGCATTATCAACTCGCAATTGCCAATTCCCAATTCCCCCATCTAAAATCTAAAATCTAAAATCTAAAATCTAAAATCAATATTATGGCTCAGGATGTCAGACAGTGGTTAGATGAAATCAAGCGGCTGCAACAGCAGTTAACAGAAGTTTCGCGCGATCGAGATGAGGCCGGTGAAAGTGCCGCTCAGTGGCGCCAACTATACAATACCGAAGCCGAGCAGCGGCGGAATGATGCTAAATTAACTCAGCAAACCATCGCTTCTCTGGAAGCACAAATAGAGCAATTACAAAATTTTTCCCCCCTTGTGCCCGAAGGCGACGATGCTGGAGTTGCTCGCCAGCAGGAAGTCGAACAACTGCAAACAGTAGGCGAACTTAAAGCTAAGTTAGCAGAAGTTCTCGAAGAACGCGATCGGGCGATCGAACAAGTTAAACAACTCACTCAAGCCCTCAAACAAGAAGAAGCCCGTCACGCCGAAACTAGCAAAAATTTAACTAGCGCCCTCGGAGATGCCGTTGACTTGCTCACGAAAGCCCAAAATCCTGCCCCTGCAAAAACGGAGACAGTATATTCTTTAGAGATAGTACCTACTCGCACTGCAAATCCTGGCGAAACTGCTCTGGAAATCCGCCAAACTTCTGCCCCAGGCAAAAATCCCGCCCAGCTTCCACCTTCTAAAAATCAGTTACTCGATTTACCGCCCTTTGGGAATTAGGAGTTACAAATTCAGGAATTTTCGGCATGGCGAGTCCCCTTAGCAGGTGGGATTTAGTCAGCGATGCGTTGTTTTTGCCTTAACTGCAATTAGGCTGCATTAATTTATCAGCTTCTTTAGGATATTCAATTCCGCTTATATCGGAATGATTAAACCACAGAGGACGCAGAGGATACAGAGGAAGGGAAGAGAGATGAATAATTCCGATGAAGGGCTGAGTTGATATTATTCCGCATCTACGGATGGTCTACTAATCGATGTAACTGTACTATAGCAATCCTAAATCATTCTCATAATTAGGGCTTGCTGAATAATCGATCGCACATCAAGAATAAGAGCGATCGATATATTCAAGCTCGATTAAAGATAAGTTTTTTCGGTAGATAGTTACCCCAATGATAATTGTAGATTATCTTCAACCAAAAAACAGGCCTTCTTTTTCCAAATAGACATAAAAACACACAAA